>JAISAZ010000047.1 GCA_031266435.1 Accumulibacter sp. | reverse complement strand
CTCCGGCGGCGAAGCCGCCGCTGACTGATCTGATCCCTGATTCCTGATACCTGATTCCTGATCCCTGAAGGCCGAAGGCCGTTCTGTCTTCTGTCTTCTGTCCTCTGTCCTCTGTCCTCTCAGCCCAAAAGTTTTGCGACGATTTCGGAAACGTCTTTCGAGAGGCTATCGCGCGCGCACAGCGATTCGAGCGCGGCTTTTGCGTGCGCCTGGTGCGCGGCGCTGAATTTTCTCCATCCGTCAAACGAGCGTACGAGGCGCGCGGCGACTTGCGGGTTGGAGGGGTCGATCTTTGCGATCCACGTAGCGAGGAAACGGTAGCCCTCCCCGTCCTCGGCGTTGAAATGGCGGTGGTTCGCGCCGAAAGTTCGGAGCAGCGCGTAGATTTTGTTCGGATTCCGCGCGTCGAAGGCCGCGTGGCGGGTCAGCGCTTCGACACGCTCGAGCGTCCCGTCCAAGCGGCACGCGGCCTGAATCGACAGCCACTTGTCGACGACGAGGTCTTCGCGCGCCCATCGCGCGTAAAAAGCCTCGAGCGCCTTTTCACCTTCCGCGCCGATTCGGCCTTTTTTCGCTTCCCTGTCTTCCTCATCTTCTTCGCTTCCGCACGGCGCGTTGACGAGGCAGGCGAGCGCGGAGACCTGGTCCGTCATATTGTCGGCGCTTTCGAATTGCGCTACGGCGAAGCGTCGGTATTCGTACGCGTCGATTTCGTTCAGGTAGGCGAGGCAGAGATTGCGCAGGCGGCGGCGCGCGATGTCTTCGGCGTCGAGGCGGTACGCGCCCTCCGGCGCCAGACGCGCGTAGGTCTCGGCGAAGTCGGTTTCGAGACCGGCGGCGAGCGCTTGCGCGAGCGCCTGACGCGCGGTGTGGAGCGCTTCGGGGTCGACGCGCACCATTTCTTCGGCGAGCGTCGCCGCGCTGGGTAGCGTCAGCGCTTCGGCGATGAACGACGCGGTGTTTTTTCCGCGCAGGAGTTTTCGCGCCGCTTCGACGACGCCGACCGGCCATTCGATCGCGCCTGTCCTCGCGTGACGCGCCGCGTTGCCGAGGATCACGCGGGTGAACAGGCGCTGCCCCGCTTCCCAGCGGTTGAAGGGGTCGCTGTCGTGCGCGAAGAGATGCGCGAGTTCGGCTTCGCTGTACGCGACATCGAGTTTGACCGGCGCGGAGAAGCCGCGCAGGATCGAAGGTGTCGGCGGCGCGGGGATATTCTCGAAGACGAAGCGCTGTTCGGCTTCGGCGAGTTGAAGGACGCGCGTCGTCTCTTCGGGGAGGTTCTGTCCGGGAAGTTTTTCCGAGAGGTCGAAGTCGCGCCCGTCGGGGCCGACGAGACCCAGCGCGACGGGAATCAGCGTGGCTTCTTTTTCGGGCTGCCCCGGCGTCGGGTCGCACGACTGCGCGAGCGTCAGGACGTAGCGCTTCGCGTGTGCGTCGTACTCGCCCGATGCGCGCAGTTTCGGCGTTCCCGCCTGACGGTACCACGTCATGAAGCGGCCAAAGTCGAAGCCCGACGCCGCAGCCATCGCCGCGACGAAGTCGTCGCAGGTCACGGCCTGACCGTCGTGCCGCTCGAAATAGAGATCCATCCCTTTGCGGAAGGCGTCGCGTCCGATCAGCGTCTGGATCATGCGGACGACTTCCGCGCCTTTTTCATAGACGGTCGCCGTGTAGAAATTGTTGATCTCGACGTAGCTTTCAGGACGCACAGGGTGCGCCATCGGTCCCGCGTCCTCGGAAAACTGGACGGCGCGGAGAACGCGCGCGTCGGCCAGACGCGCCGTCTCGCATCCGTGCGTGTCGGCGCCGAATTCCTGGTCGCGGAAGACGGTCAGCCCTTCTTTCAGGGAGAGCTGGAACCAGTCGCGGCAGGTGACGCGGTTCCCCGTCCAGTTGTGGAAATATTCGTGCGCGACGACGCGGTCGATGTTTTCGAAGTCGGCGTCGGTCGCCACGTCCGCGCGCGCGAGCACGTAGCGCGTGTTGAAGACGTTGAGGCCCTTGTTCTCCATCGCGCCCATGTTGAAGTCGCCGACCGCGACGATCGTGTAGTGGTCGAGGTCGCATTCGAGGCCGAAGCGCTCTTCGTCCCAGCGCATCGCTTTTTTCAGCGCCGCCATCGCGTGAGCGCACTGGTCGAGCTTTCCGGGTTCGACGTAGATCGCGAGCGCGACCTTTCTGCCCGAAGCCGTCGTAAAAACGTCGCGCAGCGCGTCGAGTTTCGCGGCGACCATCGCGAAGAGGTAGCTCGGTTTCCTGAACGGGTCTTCCCAGGTGGCAAAATGGCGACCGTCGGCGTCGATACCGCTCGCAAGGGGGTTGCCGTTGGAAAGCAGGACGGGGAAAGCCGCCGGGTCCGCGTGGAGCGTCACGGTGTAGCGCGCCATCACGTCGGGGCGGTCGATGAACCACGTGATGCGGCGGAAGCCTTCGGGTTCGCACTGCGTGAAGTAGCCGTCGCGGCTCCGGTAAAACCCCGAAAGCCGCGTATTCGCGTCGGGGCGTATCCGCACGCGCGTTTCGAGAACGAAGGACGCGGAGACGCCGTCGACGCTCAGGCGGTCGCCATCGATGCGGTACGCGAATCCGGGCAGTTCTTTTCCGTCGATTCCCGTGACCCCGACATACAGCGTTTCCAGCTCTTCGCCGTCGAGGACAAGCGGCGGCGCGCCTGCGGTGTTTGGGTCGCGGAGATGCTCAGGATAGTCGACATTCCGCACGCATTCGATCCGCGCGTCGACGATCGTCTCACCCGCGCGAACGTCGACGTCGAGTCGAACCGAATCGATCAACCAGGGCGGCGGCGTATAGTCTTCAAGGCGAACGGCGGCGTGCGTATCTGTCATATCGAGGCTCTTCGGGAGTGTTGTAATTCGTCAAAGCCTTGGATTGTACGATGTTTCCGCACACCGTGCGGCGAGCGGATTCACGCATTCAAGCGATTCAAGCCGCTTCCGCTTTTGCCTCGCTCTCCACCACCGCCTCCGCCTCGCTCCCGGCTCGCATTTCCATGCGCGCCGCGTCGCACCACGCGCGGAGCGCGACACGGCGGTAGCTGCCCAAGCCGTGCGGCTCGCGGTGCGCGGCGACGATGAATCCCGCGTCGGGCAAAGCCGCTCTGAGCAGTTCGTAGAGTTTGAATTCCGAATCGGCGTCGAGCGCGCTCGTCGCTTCGTCCATGAAAACCCAATCCGGCTTCAGCGAAAGGATTCGCGCGACGATCAGCCGCTGCTGCTCACCGCCCGACAGCTTGTAATCCAAAGGCATTTCTTCGGCGCCGTTCAACTGTTCGAGGTGGCGTTCGTGACCCAAGCCCACGTCGGTGAGCAATCCCCGGACCGACGCGGCGTCGCTGCCTTCGGGGTAGCTTACCGCCGCCGCGAGCGTTCCGAGCGGCAGGTAGGCGTATTGCGGCAGAAACAATTTTTTTCCTTCGGGCATTTCGACGCTTCCGCTGCAATGCTGCCAAAGTCCTGAAATCGCCTTGATGAGCGTCGATTTTCCGATTCCAGAGGGCCCGTCGATCCAGACGGCCTCGCCGCGTTTTACGTCGAGAGCACCGGAGCGCAGGAGCGGTCGCCCTTGCGGGTCCTCGACGCGAAGATCGCGGATATGCAGGGCGCCGTCGGGTGAGCGTGAGAACGCGACGCCGGTCGGAAGGGTCGCGGCGCGGCGCGCCTCAGCAAGAAAACCGTCGATCCGTTTGCTCGTCGCCGCGAGGTCGGCCAGCGATTTGTAGGAAAAAATGAACCACGACAGCGACGTTACGACCCTCTGGAAAGCGGAACTGAGCTGCATCAGCCCGCCGATGGCGACGTGCCCGGCGAAATAGGCGGGGAAAGCCAGAAAAAGCGGTATGCGCAACACGGTCTGATAGTACGGCCGCGTAAAGCACCCCAGGATCAACTCGCGCTTGATCTGTTTGCGCCAGTTCTCGACGACGCTCGCGTAACGAAGGTCGATGATGCGCCGCTCCGCCGCCTCGCCGTCTTCGAGGGCGATCGCCTCCTTCGACTCCCGAAAGCGCGTCAGTGCGAAACGCATATCGGCCTCGCGCCGCTTCTGCCACACGTTGAGCCGCATCAGGGGCGCGCCGAGCCAGTGCGTCAGTCCGCTCGATATCAGCACGTACAACGGGGCGGCCCAAACCATGTAATGCTCTATCCTTACGGCGTACCCCGCGACGGAGAATCCGATCGAAAACGACGAGAGATTCCACAAAAGGACGACGTAATTCGTCAGCCCGACGAGCGCCGTCATGAAGTCGAGCACATTGCCGCTCGCGCCGCCCATGCTCGAACCGCCGCCGACGAGCCTTTCGACGAACACGCGGCAGTCCTCGGAAATCCGCTGATCGGGGTTGTCCAGAAGCGAAGCGTCGCCGGTGTTGATATGCCAATACGCCTTGTTTTTCATCCACGCATCGAGCATTTCGGTCGTCAGCGTCGTACGCCAGCGGATTTGCAGCAACTGCCGGATATACGTGGCGATCAGATATTGCGAAGCGCTCAATCCCGTCAGGATTCCAAATACGCCGATTTGCCACACCGCCGCGTACGCGTCGTATTTTTCCAGCGCGCCGTAAAAATCCTTGTTCCACGCGATCATCCTGAGGGCGATCTGGATTTCCGCCAGGTTCAGCATCAGGACGATCGCGCAATAGACGAGCCCGATCCGACCGCCGCGCCCCCGGACGCAGATGCACGTGAGATTCCAGATGCCTTTTACCGCTTTCGTCATCGGCTCAGCTCGCGGATTCGGGAGGGTCGGGATTGACGGGATGGTCAGGATTCGCGGGATTGACCGGATTCGTGCGTCTTTCGACGGGCGCTTCCGGAACGTCGATCCGAAAAATCCCGTCGGCGATCCCGTTGATCTCGGCAAAGTCGAGCTCGGCGAGGTCGGAAGTCAGCAAGACGCCGACCTTCTCGACCCCCAGGTCTTTCAACTGATACGGCGTTCCGTGCCCGTATTCGAGATGACCGCGACCGATGATGCCGACGACGAGCGGCGAGGAGGAGGAGAAGGCGGATGCGCGCGCCTCCCTCAGCGCGCGTTCGATATTGCACGCAAACGCCCTGTCCCAGGTTTGCTGCGCGCGGATGAAGCGCCCTTCGTCGCGGACGACGCGATCGTCGTTCCGACCGGGGTGCTTCCCTCCCATCCTCCGCGTGAGTTTCGCCAGATACGCGTGGTAAGCCTCGGCGACCGGCGCGGCGGGCGTCAAGCCGTCGCGCTCGTCTTCGGGAACGCTCTCCCACCCCTCCTTTCCGACGCGCGTCACGAGCGCCCGATAGCAGTTCAGCGCGAGCATGCGAACGCGCTGCTGCCGGCAGAAATGAAAAAGAGGAAGGTAGAGTTCGGCCGGGAATCCCCAGACGCGGTACCACTCCGATTTTTCAATGAACGCGTCGGTCTCGAGCCGCCCGTCTGTCCATTCGTCGAGAACCGGCTGCAAGCGCTTCGGGAACATCTCGAAGCCCATCATCATGTCCGGACGCAGGACGCGCAGCGCGCATGCAACATGGAGTTGCCAACGGTGAATTTCGGCGACGTTGTGCGTTTCACCGAGCAGGACTGCGTCCATTCGCGCCATGCGCCGCAGAAGGCGAGAAGCGTCGAGCGGGCGGCCCGTCTTCGGCGAAAGCCAGCCGCCCCTCGGATGAATGATTCTGCTTGTCATGGCTAGAACGTCGCCGTCGCGTTGAGGCCGAAAGTCCGCCCCGGCATCGTCTGCAATTCCAGCGGATTCGTGTAATTGACGTTGGCTGCGGGCGGGGCCGCGCTATAGCTCCCCGATGAGGCAAGGTTGCTGAAGTAGCGTTTGTTGAAAATATTGAGCACAGACGCGCTCACGCGGAAAGTCTTGTCTAGCTGCCAGTTCAGGTAGGCGTCGAATACGCCGTACCCGGCGCGTTTGTACGGCTCGGAGTAAGTCGCCGTCGAAACCCGCTTCGCGCGGTTCGAGAAGGTCCCGTAGACTTCCGCGCTCAATCCTGCCGAGGGGAGCATCCATTTCAAGCCGGCGCTCGCGGTGAGCGGCGAAGCGCCGGAAAACGGAATGTAGCGATCATCCAGACGATCCTTTTCCTTGCCGTGCTGGTAGCTGAGCTTCCCGTTGACCGCCCAGTTCCGGGTAAAACGCCATTCGCCCGAGGCTTCGACGCCCCAGAGTTTGACCTTGGAGATGTTTATCGACGTGTAGTCCACCCCGACCTGCTGCATACTCTTGATGAAATCCGTGTAATCGCTGTAGAAAACGCCCGTCGAGAACCAGCCGTCGTCGAATTGCCCCCGAACGCCGGTCTCCCAGGATTTCACCTTCTCGGGTTTCAGACCGGGATTGGGAATCATCGCGCTCGCCCCCATTGGGTAGGATACATACAACTGCTGCGCCGTCGGCATTTTGAAGCCCTCGGCGTAACGCGCGTAGAGCGAATGGACGTCGGTCAGCTTCAGCATCATTCCAATCTGCGGAATCAGCCTTTCCGAACTGATCTTCCGGGGTTCCTTTCCGGCGACGACCTGATAACCCTGATTCAGCTTGGGGTCGATCGAGTAGGTCGCGTAACGCACGCCGGGCGTCAGCGTCATACGGTTTCCGAACAGTTTTATTTCATCCTGAAGGTAGACGTCGGCGCGCCGCGTCTTCGAGTTGGTAAAATTCGCGCCGATGCCGTACGTCGTCGCGACGCCGTTCCAATCGGAGACCACGCGCTTTTGCGTGTACTGCGTATCGGTCGTGTCCCATTGCAAGCCGTAGGTCAGCCGGTGCGAACTTGCCCCCGCGTTGAAACTCGACGTCAATTGGACATCACCCTGCAGAAAATCCTCGCTATAGTCCCTGTATTCCGCCGTGCTGCGGACGCCCAACGCGCCGGTCTGCGTGCGTGTGCCGTCCCATTGCCTTTTTTGCGGAGAATACGAAAGACGCCATTTGACGCGGTCGAGCCACGCCGAATCGACGCGCCAGTCGTGCTCGACCGCGATCCGTTTGCGCGTCTGCGTCTGCGTGCGCGGGTAGTCGCCGTTGAGCAAGCCCCCTGTAGTGATCCCCTTGTCGAACAGTTGCTTGATGTCGGCGTCGGACTCGAACCACTCGCCGGTCAGCCGGACCTCATGCGCGGCGTTCGGACGCCAGATGAACTTGGTCAGGACGTTGTTGACTTCGCCGTCGAGCGGGTTCAGCTTGTCGCAGCCGATCGCAACGCGCGTGCAGCCCCAGCGCCCGCCGTCGGCGCGCGCGTTCTTGAGTCGGGCTTCTTCGTAGGTCCGGTGCGTATAGCCGAGAAGCCCCTGAAATTCAGGCGAAAACTGCGCGCCGACGACCGCTGTCTGCGAAAATGAACGATTGAGGCTGTTGTAACCGACGTTGAGCTTCGTTCCGAACGCCCTTCCCTTGAGAAGGTCGTCGGGGTCGAGCGTCCGGTACGCGACGATCCCACCGATCGCGTCCGCGCCCCACAGCACGGAACCCGGACCGCGCATGATTTCGACGCTTCGCATCATCGCCAGATCGACGAAGTCTCGGTTCCCGTCCTGGATCGACTCGATGACGCGCGCGCCGTCGACCTGGATTTGCACGCGATTCCCGCCGACGCCGCGAATCGTGAAACCCGGAAAATTGCCGAAAGGATCCGTCCCGGTCGTCGTCCGGTTGACATCGACGCCGGGTTCGTGCCGGATGAGTTCCTGGATGTTGGTGACGCCGCGATCTTCGATTTCTTCCTGCGTGATCGTCGTGACCGTCGCGGGAACGTCGAGGACCTTCTGCGTCTGCCGCGTCGCGGTCACGGTAATGCCCTCCATCAGCGCGACTCTTCTTTGAGGATTACTTTGGGGATTAGCCCCCTCGACCGCAGCCTGCGCCGACGCCTGATCCTGCGCGTTTGCGTTGAACGAAGCCCATGAAAGCAAGGCCGAGATGGATAAACACAAGGTTTTTTTCCGCATATGCCCACTCCTGTCCATTCCTTTTCAAGTTCATTAAAATGATTCGATCCGTTTCTGGAAAACGTGCGGGTTCTTGAAGGAGAAGTCCGCAAAAACCCAGCCCAGAATATTTTTTTACGAATGATAATGATTATTAATTTCATTTGCAAGTAAAAATATTAATGATTCCTACTAGCGTTTAGAGAGCGGATGTGTCATCCTGTGCGCCCGAACTTTCATTCAGACAGGAGAAGCGGTCATGACACAGACTTCAGAGGTCGAAGCGCTCAAAAAACACTTGGAAAAAAACCCGACGGTGATGCTCGAAAGCCTCCCCGAAGCGGGAAGCCTCTCGATGGCGGAGAGGATCGAATGCCTGCCCGTCTCGCTGTGGGAACGCATCGACGGCAAGCACTACCTTGAAGTGCTCGAAGAAATCGCCACGTGGGGAAAAGTGACGCTCATCGTCCACACCCCGGACATGGTCCTGGAGTTTTCCGGTCCCTTTCCGCCGGGAAAACTCGGGCACGGCTACTACAACCTCGGCGGGAGCACGGGTCTCCACGGTCACTTGCGCCCCGAAAATTGCGGCGCCGTCTATCTCATCAAGCGTCCTTTCATGGGGAAAGCGAGCGCGAGCGTCCAGTTCATGAACCTTGCGGGCGAGACCTTGTTCAAGGTCTATCTCGGACGCGACGAGAGCAGGGAAATTTTTCCGCACCAGATCGACGCCTTCGACGCGCTCGGACGAAAATACGCCCGCGGAACGCCTTGATGGAGTTTTTCGATTTGCTGCTCTTCGGTGCGACGCGCAACACGGGCTTCCTGATTGCGCGTCAAGCCGCCGCGCGCGGTGAAAAAGTCGCCGCGCTCGTTCGCGGCGCAAACACCTCGAAGCTGGAAAGCCTCGGCGTTCGCATCGTCCAGGGCGACGCCTTCAACGCCAACGACTGCGCGAGGGCGATTTCCGAAACCGCGCCGCGTCGCGTCGTCAGCACGCTGGGCGGAAAAGACCGCGAGGGTCGGCGCGTCGACGCGGAAGGCAACATCAAGGTCATCGCCGCGTCGGAGCGGCACCCGAATATCAAACGCTTCGTCCTCGTCACGTCGATCGGAAGCGGCGAGCAATTCGACGGAATTTCGGAAAACGCCCGAAAATTCCTCGGCGACGCGCTGCGCGCCAAAACGCAGGCCGAAGAAGCGCTCAGGAAAAGCCGCCTGCCCTGGACGATCGTGCGCCCCTGCGGCCTCTCCGACGCGGCGCCCACCGGAGACTATGCCCTCCTCGACGCACCCGATCCGCGCTACGGGAACGCGCTTTCGCGCGCCGATGTCGCGGCCGCCGTGCTGGAAGTGCTCGACGATCCCCGCTGGATCGGACGCGCCGTCACTTTGCAAAAGCGGTTTGCGGAGACGCCAGAGACATGAAACCGATCGAAGCGTTTTTTGCAAGAGTCTGCGACGATCCGGTAGGCCGCGCCTTCGACGAGGAGGAAAAAAGCTTTTCCCCCGCCGCCTTGATGCAAACACCGTCCGCGTGGGAAGGCGGCGCGTTCGAGGATTTCGCGGCGCGCGCCTTCGTCGAAAACGCGCATCGTTCTCTCGTCCTCTACGTTCACGTGCCCTTCTGCCGACGCCGTTGCGCTTTCTGCCCCTTTTTCAAAAACATTTCCGACGCGCTCTTCAGCGCGGAATACACGTCGCTTCTCGCCAAGGAAATCGGCGACACCGCAAAAACGCTCGGAAGCGCCGTCAGGGAACGCCCCGTCAAAGCGATCTACTTTGGCGGCGGAACGCCCAGCGACCTCGATTCGGCGGATTTGGCGCTGTTGATCCGTCGCCTGCGCGAAACCTTCTTCATCGCGCCCGACGCGGAAATCACGGTCGAGGGCCGTGTGCGCGGCTTCACCAGTGAGAAGGGAAAAGCGTGGGTCGACGCCGGCGCGAACCGCTTTTCCCTGGGCGTCCAGACCGCCGACACGCGACTGCGACGCCGCATGGGACGCATCGCCGACCGTGACGAAATCCGTGCGGTGATGAACGCGCTCGGCGAATCCGGAGCGGCGCTCGTGCTCGACCTGATCTACGGCTTTCCCGAACAAACCGAGGAAATTCTTCTCGACGATATCCGCTTCGTGAGCGAAGAAACCGGAATCCACGGCCTCGACCTCTATAAACTTTCGCTCTTCCCCGGCAGCCCGCTCGACAAAGCCATCGTCAAGGGCGAGTTTCCGAAACCGCCCGACTTCGCGCAGCGCGCAAAAATGTACAGACTCGCCTACGAAGCGCTCGTCGCGCACGGATTCGAGCCATTTACGCCAAAACATTGGCGCCGCGACGCAAAAGAACGTTCCGTCTATAATCGCTTGGCGTTCGGTCAAACCGACATGATTCCCTTCGGCTCCGGCGCCGGCGGTCGCATCGGAAGCATCTCTCTGGGCAACGCGGGCGTCTTGGCGGACTATGAAAAGAAAGTCCTGAGCGGCAAAAAACCCATCGCGCGCCTCGCGCTCTCGCCTCCGAGAAATGCGAGCGCCTCGTTCGGACGCCTCATCGACGAAGCGCTCGAAGAACTCCGCCTCCCCGCGCTCGAACGCTGGCCGCAAAGCCATCGCGAAAAAGGACGGGAATTGCTCTCGCAATGGCGAGAAGCCGGCTTGCTGCACAGCGCGTCCGGCCAGGACGAGGGCATGCGATTGACGTGCGCCGGGAACTTCTGGGCGCCGCACATGAAAAAGCTCCTGATCGATTTCGCGGCGCAGACCGGGTAGAACCCGCCCGCAGAGCTGGTATAGGTTAGCGTGAAACAACACGGGATTTGGGCACAAAAAATCATCGCCGACAATGACGTCGCGATGAATTACGCAAAGAGCAAATGCCTGTAACTCGCCCCCTCGGCCAAGCACCCCCCTTTTGGTGCCTCTAACTCGGAGATCGGTGAATCACTGGCAATGTTTCATTACTCACCGGCCATTAATTTAGTCTACATATTAAATTCGCTTATGCTATAATTTGGGTAATGAAACGCACGAGGCGAGGGGATGAAACGAGACGGAAGGAAGCTGGATCACCGGACAC
>JAISAZ010000023.1 GCA_031266435.1 Accumulibacter sp. | reverse complement strand
CCGTTCCCGGCGCCGCGCGCGTCGAAAACGGCGATCTCGGCGCGACGGCCGAGCCGGTAATGCTGCATCCCGTCGTCGGAGACGACGAGGTCGCATTCGGGGTGCTTTTCGAGCAAAAGACGCGCCGCGCGCACCCGGTCGCGCCCGACGACGACCGGAACGCCGCTCCGCCGCGCGAGGAGAAGCGGCTCGTCACCGACCAACGCGACCGGAGAATCCGGCAAGACCTCGAATTCGCCGCTTCCCTCCGCCCCAGCGGCGCCGTAGCCCCGGCTGACGATTCCCGGAGATTTCCCAGCTTTTTTCAGGGAGTCGACGAGCCACAAGACAAGCGGCGTCTTCCCGCTGCCGCCGACGGTCACGTTCCCGACGACGAGAACCGGGACGGGCAAGGTCGTCACGGAAAATACGCCGCGACGATAAAGAAAGCGCCGCACGGCGACCGCGCATCGAAAGAGCCAGGAAAACGGGAGCAAAAGCGTCAGGACGGGGGAAAAGCGCGCGCGGAACCACAGTTCCGGCAAATTCGACAAAAGTTTTTTCATTCCTTTTCCAAATCGTTCTTGCTTTGATGCCAAGCCGCAGACAGTACCGGTAGTACGGCAAGGCGAAGTCGACAAAGGCAGGGACGAACTGGAGAAGGAATCACGCGGCCCGCTTGATGCATCTGGATGAGCCCAGGAGTTCAAGCGACCCGGTTGCAGGAAACCTCAGGGCGGCGTCTGCGTCGCAAAGGAAATATGCGGATACCCCGCCAACTGCGAAGCCTGCATGACGTCGATGACGCTTTGGTGCGTCGCCTTGGCGTCGGCGTTGATCACGATCAGCGGGTCGGGCGCGTCGCCGGCGGCGCGGCGCAACATATCGCTGATCGAACGCACGTCGTTCGACGACGCGGGCGTCTGATTGACGATCACCTGACCGTCGGCCGTGATGGCGACGTCGACTTCGTTGGGGCGTTCCGCCTGGTTTTCGGACTCGGCGGCGACCGGCAGGTTGATTTCGAGGCCGGAGAATTTCGAGTAAGTTGTCGTCATCATCAGGAAAATGATGACGACGAGCAGAACGTCGATGAACGGAATCAGGTTGATTTCCGGGTCGTCCCTGTGGCTGTCGCGTTTGAACCTCATCGTTTCACGCCCTCCGACGCATCAGTTGCGGCGCCTGCCTTGCAATATCTCGACGAGGCGCAAGGTTTGCTGTTCCATCTCCAGGATGAAGCTCGCAACCTGCGCGCGAAAATGCCGCCAGAAAATCATGCTCGGAATTGCGATGATCAGCCCGAAACCCGTGTTGTAGAGCGCGATCGAAATCCCGTGCGCCAGTTGCAGCGGGTCGGAGCCGCCCGATGGCGCCTGCGAGCCGAAAATCTCGATCATCCCGACGACGGTCCCAAGCAACCCCATAAGCGGACTCATCGACGCGATCGTTCCGAGCGTCGTGAGATAGCGTCCGAGTTCGTGGTCGACGATGTCGGCGGCTTCTTCGATCGACTCGCGGACGACTTCGCGCGTGCTCCCGACGTTGCGCAAGCCGGCGGCCAGCACCCTGCCGAAAGGCGACTGCCCTTCAAGCGCTCCGAGCGCCGCCTCGTTCATCCCGCCGTGCTGCTGGTATTCCGTGGCGACATTTTGCAAGAGCCCGCCCGGAATCACCTTGGAACGGCGCAAAGCGGCAAGGCGCTCGATGATCAGCGCAACGGCGATGATCGATGCCAGCAACAAAGGCCAAATGGGCCAGCCGGCAGCCAGAATGATTGAAAACACGTTTCTTTACCTCGCTCTTCGTAAGCCCGAATCCGTCGATGCGTTCTTAGCGCGCCGCAGGCGCAAAATATAAATCCATCATATGCTTCATACACTTTGCCGTGAAAACCCGGCGGGTTTCCCGGCGCGCTTCTTGCCCACATTCTTACCCACAGATTCTGTGGATAAGGCTGTTGAAAAACAGCCCGCAAACAAAGCGTTTCCCGACAACGGAAAGCCTTGGGCGGCAGACAAGGCGCGGTGCGCGTTCGCGGAGCACACCGCGCGGGGATGCCTACGCCTGTCCCGCCGACTTTCCCTGAAAAAAACGTATTTTATCCGTTTTCATTCGGGCGACCAATTCATTTTTGGAAAAGAACCGTCTTCGAACTTTCGAAAGAGGAGGGGCGCGCTGTAAAGACATAAGGCAGGTATTTGCGATCTTGACCTCGACCGCTTTTTAAGGTCGCAAATTGCGACCTTAAAGCCTCCCACTCTTCCTGAAATAGAGGGCGGCCAGATCGGCATCGAGGATAAGGCGCTGACCGCGCAGAGAGACGATACGTCTGGCGACGGTGTCGACCTCCGGCTTCGCTCACGCCGCCGCGACGCTCACGCGCAGGGTAAGACCCAAGGCGTGAATCACCTTGAGCAAGGTATCCGCCGAAGGGACGCGCTCGCCGGAAAGCCCCCGGTAAAGGCTCTCCCGGCTCAATCCCGTTTCGCGGGCGAGTTGCGTCATCCCGCGCGCGCGCGCAATGTCGCCCAGCGCGGCGGCCAAGAGCGCGGGATCGTTATCCGCGAGGACGGCGTTCATGTATTCGGCAATCGCCTCTTCGTCCTCCAGAAACTCCGTCACGTCGAAGCGTTTCAGGTCGGAAATCCTGATTTTTCCGCTCATGGGTCAATCCTCCAGGGTTGCCGCAAGCCGCACGATGGAATATATGAGGACAGTGTAGCCGGCGGACTACAAATCGTCAAGCACACCTCCTCCTGAAAATTTTGAGGTCGGCTCGTTGTGACCGTGTTATACTTTTTCATTTTTCTGGATTCGGAATAAATCGTATGGTCGTCATTCGTCTTTCTCGCGGCGGCGCAAAAAAGCGGCCGTTTTACAGCGTGGTGGTCACGGACTCGCGTGTTCGCCGCGACGGTCGTTTCATCGAGCGGATCGGTTTTTACAACCCGATCGCCACGGAAAAGGAAGAAGGTCTGCGGATCGCCGCGGATCGCCTGAACCACTGGCTGCAACAGGGCGCGCGCCTCTCGGAAACCGTATCGAGGCTCGTCCGGCAGGCCGGTGCCAAAGCGACGCCCGTTCCCGCGCCCGTCGCCGCTCCCGTCGCTACGCCCGCCGCCTGATTCCTTTCATGAACCCCGCGCGCCGCAGGCAAGGCGTCGGGGAGTTGTAGTACGGGTAATGTGGCAAGATAGCGACGTGAGAACGCGATGAATCACCGCGAAGAATCTCTTCCGGAGAGTCCGTCGTTTGTGCCGCGCGCGGACGAGATCGTCGTCTTCGGCAAGGTCATCGACGCGTACGGACTGCGCGGCGCGATCAAGTTGCGGCCTTTTGTCGACGACCTCTCCGCGTGGGCGCGTTTGCCCGAATGGCGCATCGGCGCCGAGGGGCGCGAGAACGACCCCGATGCGTGGCGGAGTTTTCGCGTCGTGCGTTGCGGTGTGCGGGATCGCCTCCTGATCGCCGAACTTTCCGGCGTCGCCGACCGGGGCGCGGCGGAAAACTTGCGGGGGATGCTCGTCGGTGTTCCGCGCGCCGGATTGCCGCCGACCGACGAAAACGAGTTTTATTGGGACGATCTGATCGGGCTTGCCGTCGAGAACCTGAACGAGCAGCCGATCGGTGTCGTTCAGGGGCTGATAGAAACGCCGGCGAACGACGTTCTGCGCGTCGTCGACGACGCGGGTCACGAGAGGCTTTTGCCCTTCGTCGCGCCGGTCGTCCTCGACGTCGACCGTATTCGGCGGCGCATCCGCGTCGATTGGGAACTCGACTGGTGAACGCGGCCGCTTCGGGAACGGTCTTCGTCGCCGACGCGCTGACGCTGTTTCCCGAAATGTTCGACGCGCTGACGCGTTCGGGGATCACGCGGCGCGCGATCGAAAAGGGATGCTGGAGCCTGGACCTCTGGAATCCCAGGGATTTTACGCGCGACGCGCATCGGACCGTCGACGACCGCCCCTACGGCGGCGGCCCCGGAATGCTGATGTTGCCGGAGCCGCTGAAGGCGGCGATCGACGCGGCGAAACGGCGCCAACGCGACGCGGGGAAAGCGCAAAGCCGCGTCGTTTGCCTTTCGCCGCAGGGCGCGCGCCTGACGCACGCGCGCGTCATGGAATTCGTCCGACGGCGCGAAACCGAAGGTTTGATCCTTCTGTGCGGCCGTTACGAGGGGATCGACGAGCGTTTGATCGAGCGCGAAGTCGATGAGGAGGTTTCGATCGGGGATTTCGTGCTCTCGGGGGGCGAGATTCCGGCAATGGCCTTGCTGGACGCCGTTGTCAGACAATTGCCGGAGGCGTTGAACGACGCCGGATCGGCGATTCAGGATTCGTTTGTCGCGGGCCTTCTGGATTGCCCGCACTACACGCGACCGGAGGAATACGACGGTCTGCGGGTGCCGGACGTTTTGCTGTCCGGTCACCACGAAGCGATCCGCCGCTGGCGCCTCAAACAGGCGCTCGGGCGGACATGGCGGCGCCGGCCCGACCTCATCGAGGTCAAGCCGATGACCGCCGAGGAAACGCAACTCCTGGCGGAATACCGGGAGCAATGCGGTCAGGATAACAAAGGAGTATAAAAATGAATCTGATAGAGCAATTGGAGCAAGAAGAAATCGCCCGTCTGGGCAAAACGATCCCCGAATTCGGTCCCGGCGACACCGTCGTGGTCCAGGTCAAGGTCAAGGAAGGCACGCGCGAACGCTTGCAAGCCTACGAAGGCGTCGTCATCGCAAAACGCAATCGCGGCCTCAATTCGAGCTTCATCGTGCGAAAAATCTCGTCGGGCGAAGGCGTCGAACGGACCTTTCAGACCTACTCGCCGCTCGTCTCGGCGATCGAGGTCAAACGCCGGGGCGACGTTCGCCGCGCCAAACTCTACTACCTGCGCCAGCGCTCCGGGAAATCCGCGCGCATCAAGGAAAAGCTCGTACGCAAAAAAGCGAAACCCGAGCAGCAGGCATAAGCATCGGCACATCCGGCGCCTCGCTCTTCCGACTTTTACCGGACGGTTTCTTCGTCCGGTACGGAAAGGCTTACGGCGAGACGCTTGAATACACGAGTGAATTTTTATAGAATTCCCTGTTTTGAAATCGTCAGAAAATAGCTCGCCTTTTTTGGAAGGAAAAGCTAGAGAAGCAAGAGAACCCCAAGGTCGGACTGGTTTTGCGTTGTTTTTACATGGTTTGAAGGTGGGCTTTGCTCACCTTCAAACCCAAACCAACCCGGCAAAAAGTAGGGTTTTACTTTTTGACGAATACTTTGAATCAACGCATCATCAAGGATAAGCATTCATGGCAAATAGTGCACAAGCACGCAAACGCGCCCGTCAGGCCGTCAAACAACGCGCCCACAACGCCAGCCAGCGTTCGACCTTCCGCACGGCGGTAAAACGCGTGCAAAAAGCGATTCTCGCGGGCGACAAAGACGCGGCGAAGCGTATTTTCGAAGAGTCCGTCTCGGTCATCGACCGCATCGCCGACAAAAAGATCGTCCACAAAAACAAGGCCGCGCGGCACAAGAGCCGCCTTTCCGCGCAAGTCAAGGCGCTCGCCGTTCCCGCCTGAGCGTCCGCTCGGGAGCTTTTACGCGCAAACGCGCAAAAGCTCCCGGCCACCCGGAACACCCTTCCCCGGTGTGCGCGACGACGGTTGCCGCGTCGCGGGAGAGCGTTTGGCAATTCGAGTCGGCCTTTCCCCGGAACGGTCGGCGATACGAGAACCCAACCTACGCGTCGTGGGTTGGGTTTTTCACTTCGGCGGCGAAGCCGTCGCTGACTGATCTGTCTTCTGTCTTCTGTCCTCTGTCCTCTGTCCTCTGTCCTCTGTCCTCTGGCAGTCTATTCCAATTTGGAGATGAGTCTGAAGGGGAGGGATTTTACGAGTCGGATTATGCTGTTACGTTAGGCGGGAAAAAGTTGTAGAAAGAAGTCGGGAAGTTGCTGTTCCCCGA
>JAISAZ010000021.1 GCA_031266435.1 Accumulibacter sp. | reverse complement strand
TCGGGGAACAGCAACTTCCCGACTTCTTTCTACAACTTTTTCCCGCCTAACGTAACAGCATAATCCGACTCGTAAAATCCCTCCCCTTCAGACTCATCTCCAAATTGGAATAGACTGCCCAGTCAGGAGACAGAAGACAGAGGCTATAGGTTGGGCTGAGCTTGCGAAGCCCAACGTTCCGCATGCGCTGGAATGACGGAAAAAACAGAACGGCCTTCGGCATCAGGATTCAGGAATCAGATGAAAACCGATCGGAATTTTGTTACTCTTCTCCGGTGGCAACGCCGCCGCCAACTTCACCCAACCGCTGACCCCTGACCCCTGATACCTGATACCTGACCCCTGACCCCTGATCCCTGATACCTGACCCCTGACCCCTGATCCCTGATACCTGAATACTGAAACATGTCCCTCGTCTTCTTCAACGCTGAAAAACTCGCGCGGAAACTGCGCCGGAATGAAGTAAGCAATAAAGATCGCTACTGTTATCTGGCAGCGGGCAGCTTGGCGACCATTCTCTTCATGTATTCGGGTTTTTCCCCGTTCAACGCCAAGTGGTCGACGCTCAAAGCCCTGGAATTTTCCTGCGCGCTCGGCATCAACCTGATCGGATTCTGCGCGCTTTTTACCTTGCTCAAAGAGGAAAAGGCCGAACGACTCGTCTCCGACTTCGTCTGCCTGTCGTTCCCCGTTGTAAATACGCTGTACGCCGTCGTTTGGGGGCTTTTCTGGCTGGTCAACGCGTTTTTATCCAACAAAACCATCAACCTCGCGTATTTCATCTTCGGGCATCGCGTTAATTACGTGGCGGCGGTCAATCCGCGGTACTGGTTCTTTGCATCGACGATATTCCTGTCGAATACGATCATCCAGATTGCCTTTTTCGTCTGGATTTTTCGCCTGCTCAAGAAAGCAAAGCGCCCACCCTCCCACTTGGACTCTTGAAAATCCGCCCTTCGCCACCATTTGAACTACGGCGATTTTCTGAAACCGGTCGAAGCCTGAGTATCTGGTATCATTTTTCGCCGTGGAAACTTATCTTTCGATGAAAACGAGCGAATCCCCTTAAAAAGCATGGTTTCCGTTGCACATTCCGTTGCGGCGCAGGCCGGCTTTGAAGAGTCCCTGGCGATTCTGGGGAAAGGCTTGCCCCCCAAGGATGCCGAGACGCTTCGTCGGGCGGCGGAGTGCGCGCGTTCGCTTTACGGCGATTCCAGGCTCGGCAGCGGAGAGGGCGCGTGGTCTCACGCTCTGGGGATGGCGCTGATCCTCGCGGGGCTTCGCCTCGACGCCGACAGCCGGCTCGCGGCGCTGCTTTTCGCCGCGCCGACCTACGACGACCAAGCCGTCAAAAAAATCGAGGCGGATTTCGGCGCCGCGCCGGCGCGCCTCGTCAAGGGCGTCTCGCGGCTCAACGACCTGCGGCCGATCACGCACGGTTTTGTCGCGTCCTCGACGGAGAGCGGCGAAGAGACCCCCGCCGAGACGAGGGCGCAGATCGAGATCCTGCGAAAAATGCTCCTCGCGATGGTCGAGGACATTCGCGTCGTCCTGCTCAGGCTGGCCTCGCGGACGCAGACCCTGCGCCATTACGCGGAGACCGAAGACCCGCTTCGTCCGCAAGTCGCGCGCGAAACGCTGGCGCTCTATTCGCCGCTTGCGAACCGCTTGGGCGTCTGGGAACTGAAATGGGAACTCGAAGACCTTTCTTTTCGTTTTCTTCACCCCGACATCTATAAGACGATCGCCCAGCAGATCGACGAAAAACGCGGCGAGCGCGAGCGCTTCATCACCGACGCGGTCGCGCGCCTGAAGAGCGAACTCGCGGCGGCCGGCATCGACGGCGAAGTCTACGGTCGCCCGAAGCACATCTATAGCATCTGGAACAAGATGCGCAAGAAGGGGCTTGATTTTTCAGAAGTTTATGATGTGCGCGCGCTGAGAGTCATCGTCGACGAGGTCAAGGATTGCTATACGACGCTCGGCCTCGTGCACAACCGCTGGACTCCGATCCCAAAGGAATTCGACGACTATATTTCGAACCCGAAAACGAATAATTACCGCTCCTTGCATACCGCCGTGCGTTGCCCGGACGGGCGCTCGCTCGAAGTGCAGATACGGACGAAGGAGATGCACCGGCACGCCGAACTCGGCGTCGCGGCGCACTGGCGTTACAAGGAAGGCGAGAAATCGACTTCCGAAAGCGAGTACAGCGAAAAAATCGCCTGGCTGCGGCAGCTTCTGACGTGGAAGGACGAAGTCACCGATTCGTCCGACTGGGTCAGGCATTACAAGGAAGCGGCGTTCGACGAAACGATCTACATCATGACGCCGCAGGGGCGCGTCGTCGACCTGCCGCGCGGCGCGACGCCGATCGATTTCGCGTACCGGGTCCATACCGACCTCGGTCACCGTTGCCGGGGCGCGAAGGTCGACGGCGCGCTCGTGACGCTGAACACGCCGCTCGAAACGGGGCAGCGCGTCGAGATCGTCGCGGCCAAGCAAGGCGGGCCGTCGCGCGACTGGCTCAACCCCTCGCTCGCCTATTTGTTCACGCGCCGCGCGCGCGCGAAGGTCCGGCAGTGGTTTTCCGCGCGCGCGCACGAAGAGGCGATCACCGAAGGCCGCGCGATCATTCTGCGCGAATTGCAGCGCAGGGGCGAGACGGGCCTGGGCTTCGACGAGGTCGCGGCAAGGCTCGGTTTTGCAAAGCCCGAAGAGATGTTCCTCGCGGCGGCGCGCGGAGACATCAAGCAACTCCAATCGCTCCTGCGCGCGCCGGACGCGGCTTCGAATGCGCCCGACGACGCGCCACTGATCCGAAAATCGCATTCGGGCGACGAGTCCGACAAGGGCATCCTGATCGTCGGGATCGACAAGCTGATGACGCAGTTGGCGTCGTGCTGCAAACCCGCGCCTCCCGACCCGATCATCGGCTTCGTGACGCGCGGGAAAGGCGTTTCGATCCATCGCGCGGATTGTCCGAATTTCGCGCATCTGGAAGCGATGCACCCCGAGCGCATCGTCGAGACCGCGTGGGGCGGGCAGACCGAAGGGGTTTTCGCCGTCGATATCGTCGTCGAGGCGAACGACCGCCAGGGCCTCTTGCGCGATGTTTCCGAAGTCTTCACGCGCGAGAAGATCAACGTCGTCGCCGTCAGTTCGCAATCGAAACAGGATTCGGCGTATATGTGCTTTACCGCCGAGATCAACCACGTGAGCCAGCTCAAGCGCACGCTGTCGCAGATTCTGGAAGTAAACGGCGTGCTCAGCGCACGGCGCGCATGATCAGAGGACAGAAGACTGAGGACAGACGACAGAACGGCCTTCGGCCTCTGTAGTCAGTCGTCTGTAATCAGAAGGAGCGTCCCATCCGACCTCTGAATACTGAAAACTGGTCACAAAGCGAGCGTAGCGAGCGCTCTGTCTTCTATCTTCTGTCCTCTGTCCTCTGATGTGACATCTGACGACTGAAAACAGATCACGAAGCGAGCGTAGCGAGCGCTCTGTCTTCTGTCCTCAGTCCTCTGTCCTCTGCGTGAATCCCCGCGCCGATGATCCCCGCTCTATTGAAGTAACGCGCCGGGACGACGCGCGCGGAGGTCGTGAGGAAGGGCGCGAATTTTTCGTGGCGCCGGCTGACGCCCCCGCCGAGGACGATCAGGTCCGGCCAGAAGAGTTTTTCCATCGCCTTGAGGTAGCGGTCGAAGCGCTTGCCCCACGCGGCCCAGCCGAGCTTGTTGCGGACGCGCGCCGCTTCCGACGCGTAGCGCTCGGCTTCGACGCCGTTGTCGAGCAGGATGTGGCCGAGTTCGGTATTGGGCAAAAGGCGCCCGTCGGTGAAAAGCGCCGTACCGATCCCCGTGCCGATCGTGGCGACGAGGACGACGCCGCGAACGTCGCGCGCCGCACCGAAACGCACTTCGGCCAAGCCGGCGGCGTCGGCATCGTTCAGGACGGAGACCGCGTGACCGGTGCGTTCCGAGAAGTAGTCGGCGATCGAAAGTCCGGCGAAGGACGCATCGACATTCGCCGCCGTGCGGACGACGCCGTGGTGGATCGCGGCGGGAAAGCCGACGCCGACGGGACCCTCCCAGCGCTGCGCGTCGATCAGAGCACGAAGCGTTTCGGCGACGCGCTCCGGCGTCGCGGGGCGGGGCGTGTCGACGCGGATTCTTTTTCCGTCGAGCGCGCCTTTTTCGGTGTCGACGACGCCCGACTTCATCCCCGTTCCGCCGATGTCGACTCCCAAGATGCGCATCGGTCGGCCCTTACACGGATTTCAGAATTTCGATCAGTTCGTTCTGCGCGCAGCGCTGCTTCCCCCGCGACCTTCTTCGGTGGTGGTAGCGACCGTCGGCGTCCATTTCCCACGACTGCGCGTTATCCGCGAGGTAGATTTTCAGACCCTCGGTAATCACACGACGTTTGAGTTTCGGGTCGAGCACCGGGAAGGCGAGTTCGATGCGCCGGAAGAAATTCCGATCCATCCAGTCCGCGCTTGACAGATAGACTTCCTTTTTGCCGTCGGCGTAAAAATAGAAGACGCGGTGGTGTTCGAGAAAGCGCCCGACGATCGACCAGACGCGGATATTCTCGGAAAGCCCCTTGATTCCGGGGCGCAGGGTACACACGCCGCGCACGATGAGGTCGATCTTGACGCCGGCGCGCGACGCTTCGTAAAGCGCGACGATCGTTCCGGGTTCGAGCAGGGAATTCATTTTTGCGACGATCCGCGAGCGCTTTCCCGCGCGCGCGGCGAGCGCTTCTTTCTGGATCGCCGCGATGATGTTGGACTGGAGCGTAAAAGGCGCCTGCCAGAGGTGTTTGAGCGATTGCGCGCGCCCAAGGCCCGTCAGTTGCTTGAAGACCTCGTCGACGTCGGCGCCGATTTCCGCGTTGCACGTGAGCAGCCCGAAGTCGGAGTAAAGGCGCGTCGTCCTCGGATGGTAGTTCCCGGTGCCGAGGTGAATGTAGCGGCGGAGAAAACTGCCCGCTTTGTTCTCCTCGCGCCGGACGATCATCAGCATCTTCGCGTGCGTCTTGTAGCCGACGACGCCATAGACGACGTGCGCGCCGATTTCTTCGAGCTTCGTCGACCAGCCGATATTCGCCTCCTCGTCGAAACGCGCCATCAGTTCGACGACGACGGTAATCTCCTTGCCGTTCTGCGCGGCGCGCAGCAGCGACTGCATCAGGACCGAATCGGTTCCAGTCCGGTAAATCGTCATTTTGATCGCGACAACCTGCGGGTCGTCAGCCGCCTGGTCGATCAGCGTAATGACAGGCGAGAAACTCTGATACGGGTGGTGGAGCAGGATGTCGCCCGCCTGTATGTCGCCGAAAATCGAGCGTTTCTGCCCGATCGCTTTGGGCATCGCGGGCCGGAAAGGCGCGAACTTGAGGTCGTTCCTCTCGACGCAATCGGGCAACTGCATCAGGCGAATCAGGTTGACCGGGCCGGCGACGCGGTAAAGGTCGCTCTCCGACAAATTGAACTGCGCCAAAAGAAAGCGCGTCATGACATCAGGGCAGTTGTCGGCGATTTCGAGCCGTACCGCGTCGCCGAAATGACGCTGCGGCAATTCGCCCTGGATTTTCGTGCGCAGATTCGTGACCTCTTCCTCGTCGACGAAAAGGTCGCTGTTGCGCGTGACGCGAAACTGGTGGCAGCCGAGGACGTGCATCCCCGCGAAGAGTTCGTTGACGAAAGCATGGAGGACGGACGAAAAGAAGACGAAGCTCCAATCGCTCCCGCCGACGGATTTCGGCAGACGGATGATGCGCGGCAGGATGCGCGGCGCCTGGATGATCGCCGTCCCCGAACTGCGCCCGAAAGCGTCCTTGCCTTCGAGTTCGACGGCAAAATTCAGGCTTTTGTTGAGCAGTCGCGGGAAAGGGTGCGAAGGGTCCAGGCCGATCGGCGTCAGTACCGGCATCACCTCGCGCAAAAAGTAATCGCCGATCCACGCGCGTTGCGCGTCGTTCCAGTCGGCGCGGCGCAGAAAATGGATGCCTTCGGCGGCAAGACCCGGCAGCAATTCGTCGTTGAGCAGGTCGTACTGCTCTTTCACGAGCGCGTGCGCTTCCGCGCTGATGCGTTCAAAAGCGCTTTTCACCGTCTCGCCGTTCGCCGTCGTCGCCAAAGCGTTGAGGCGGATCTGCTCCTTCAATCCGGCGACGCGGACTTCAAAGAACTCGTCCAAGTTGCTGCTGACGATGCAGAGAAAACGCATGCGCTCAAGAAGCGGCGACGACTTGTCCATCGCCTGCGAGAGCACACGGCGGTCGAACGCGAGAATGCTCAGCTCGCGGTTCAGGAAATATTCGTTGGGAAAATTCTTTGCGCCGCCGGGGTTGCCTGGAAGTCGGTGCATCATAGGTCGAGTGCTCGCGCGTTGGGGGTAGGTCGACTCGCTCGTTCGGTACCCGCGATTATAGCCTCTGTACGCGCGTTTATGCTGTATCTATCGCAAAATCGACCTGCGCATGGACGAGAGCTTCTCCGGCGCGCCGTGCCCAGCGGCGGTATAGGTTGGGCTGAGGAACGAAGCCCAACGTTCCGCAAGCGCATGAATGACGGGATTGGGGGTGCGGGAATCAGATGAAAACCGATTTCAACCGCGAAAGACGCGAAAGACGCGAAAGTGAAGTGTTTGAATAAATTTTTGCGCGTATCCGTATTTCGCGGTTCTTGAAGGAGGGGTTTGGGAGGCTTGAAAACGCGCCGACGCTTGCCCAAGCGCCAACAACCCCCTTCATTTCCCCCTTGTCAGGGGGAAAGTGGGGAATCCATGCCGCGTCGCCTTGTTCGGCAGGTTTTTGCACGGTCATTTGCCGTATGTTGGGCATCGCTGCGCTCACCCCAACCTATACCTGGTGGGGTTTCGCCACTCCGGCGGCAACGCCGCCGCTAACCGATCTGATCCCTGTCTCCTGATACCTGATACCTGATACCTGATCCCTGAACTATTTTCTTATCGAAACGACTTTCCCCTTCAAGGCGACGCCGGACATCAGCGCGCCGCTGCCGCACATATACTCGGTCTGGCTGCTGCGCTCGGCATTTTTGTAGTTGCTCTTGATCCCGACGATCGCGTTTGCGCCCAGCTTTTTCGCGCGTTCCTGAAGTTCCAGAACGGCGGAGAGAAAAGCCCATTCGCACGCTTCCTTGTCCGATTTATTGAAGCCGTTGGTCTTTTTGTTCGTCCGCCACTCGCCGAAATCCTTTGCGACGGCGGGGTATTTGCGCGCTCCGAAAAACAAACGCACCTTCGGGTCGAGGCGCTCTTTCGCTTCCGCCGAATTGAGCGCGTCTTTCAGCGGGAACATTTGGCGCTCGTCCCGCGCGAAGCCCTGCGTCGAAAAGCCCAAAGCCAGGGCCAAGGCAAAAATTCTGATGAACATCGTCTCCTCCTGTCGTTCCGCTCGGCTTCAAGCGGGGAATCGTTCCTTGAAAGAGTCTGCCACTTTTTCCAGGCTCCGTTGCGTCTTTTTGAGCAGGGATTCCAAAAATTCAAAACCCTGTCAGTTTATTCCTTTTCCAGTTCATTCATGCTTAAGAAGCACGAGCCACAGACAGTACAGGGTGTACGGCAAGGCGAGTCGACGAAGGAAGGGATGAACTGGAAATGGAATTAGACGTTTTCAGCCGTCCGCGACACGCCTGAAGACAAGGCTGGCGTTCGTTCCGCCGAAGCCGAAGCTGTTCGACATCACCGTATCGACGCCGCGGTCGACGCTCCGCGCCAGCAGAGGGTAGGCGGCGCATTCGGGCGCTGGCTCGAACAGATTCGCGCATCCGGCGAGGAAACCGCGTTCGATCATCAGGAGGGAGTGAATCGCGTCGTGCGCGCCCGCCGCCGCGATCGGGTGCCCCGCGAGTCCCTTCGTCGACGAGATCGGCGGCATCGCGTCTCCGAAAACCTCGCGGATCGCGGTCAGTTCGGCGAGGTCTCCCAGGCGCGTCGAGGTCGCGTGCGCGTTGATGTAATCGACGTTCCGGTCGCCGAGGCCGTCGAGCGCGAGCCGCATCGCGCGCGCCGCGCTTTCCGGCGTCGTCGCGGTCATGTCGCGCCCGTCGCAATTCGCGCCGTAGGCGGCGAGTTCGGCGTAAATCCGCGCGCCGCGCCGTCGGGCGAGTTCGAGTTCTTCGAGGACGAGGACGCCCGCGCCGCCCGCGATGACGAATCCGTCGCGTCCCGCGTCGAAGGGGCGCGACGCGGTTTCGTCGTTGTACGCGGTCGAAAGCGCGCCCATCGCGTCGAAAAGCGCCGTCGAAGTCCATTGCACTTCTTCGGCGCCGCCGACGATCATCCGATCCTGCCTCCCGTAACGGATGAGGTCTGCGCCGTGCCCGATGCAGTGCGCGCCCGTCGCGCACGCCGCGCTGATCGAATAACTGATCCCTTCGATTCCGAAAGCGGTCGAAAGACACGCCGACGCCGTGCTGCCCATCACGCGGGGAACGAAGTAGGGCGGCAATTTGGCAGCGCCGCGAGCGAGCAGGCTCGTCACGGCGGCGTGGTGCTCGAAGAGCGAGCCGACGCCCGAACCGACGATGAGTCCCGTCATCGGGTCGGAGATCGCGCGCGGATCGAGCGCCGCGTCGGCGAGCGCGCGCCGCGCGGCGTGGTAGGCGAAGAGCGCAACGTCGCCCATGAAGCGGCCGAATTTTCTGTCGGGAGGGCGTTCGTTGGAGATGTCGGGAATCCCCGCGACGCGGCTCCTGAAACCAAACTTCTCGTATTCGTCGACGTAACGGACGCCGACCCGGCCCCGGCGCAACGCGTCTTCGACGTCGTCGAGATCGTTGCCCAGACAGGAAACGATCCCCATCCCGGTGACGGCGACGCGGCGCACGGGCTTGCCTGAGCGTTTTTCAGTGATTCAGGAATTCGTTCCGGATCGCCTCGTTGAGGTCTCTCACGTAGCGGTTGTAGAAGGGATGGATCGAGGGAATTCTCACGTAGCCGCCCTCTCCGCTGCTCGACCAGCTTCCGTCTTCGGTATAACCCATATTGACGCTGTGCTTATAGACGAGCGAGTAGCCGCCCTTGTTCGGCGTGATTTCGGAGAAAATGCTGTGTTTGCCGTTTTTCCAGGTACGCCGCGCGATCAATTTTCCGTTTTCCTGTTTTGTGACGGCCCAACCCGCCGCCTTGGCGGCCTCCTGGATCGCCTGCGTGACCTCGCCCACGCTCAGCGCCTTTCCGCTGAGCGTCACCGCCTCGACCGCCGGGTAATCGACGATCGGTTCCGGCGCGCGCGCGAACGCCGCCGGGATCGACGCGAATGAAACGAATGAAACAAACAGAATGCTTGCAAAAGTTTTCATGAAAGGCTCCGTTCAGATTAGTCTAAAAACAAGCGAGGTGTTGATTCCGCCGAAGGCGAAATTATTGCTCACCACGTACTCCGCATCAATATTCCGCCCCGCGCCGACGATGTGGTCGAGCGCGGCGCACTTTTCGTCGGGCGTGTCGAGATTGATCGTCGGCGCGAACCACCCGCGCCGAAGCATTTCGACGCACCACCACGCCTCGATCGCTCCGCAGGCGCCGAGCGTATGGCCGATATAACTTTTCATCGAACTTAGCGGCGTCTTATTCCCGAAAACCTCCGAGGTCGCAAGGGCTTCGGCTTCGTCGCCGCGGTCGGTCGCCGTCCCGTGCGCGCTGACGTACGCGATTTCCGACGCCGGTACGCCGGCGTCGTCGAGCGCCTGACGCATCACGGCGGTCATCGTCGCCGAATCCGGCTGCGTGACGTGGCGCCCGTCGGAATTGCACGCGAAGCCGACGACCTCGGCGTAAATCTTCGCGCCCCGCGCTTTTGCGCGCGCGTATTCTTCGAGAAAGAGCGTCGCCGCGCCTTCGCCGACGACGAGGCCGTCGCGTTCGGCGTCGAAGGGACGCGGCGTCGATTCGGGCGAATCGTTCCTGCAACTCGTCGCGAACAGCGTGTCGAAGACGGCGGCGCCCGAAACCGACAATTCCTCGGCGCCCCCCGCGAGCATCGCGTCCTGGCGCCCGAAGCGAATCGCCTCGTACGCGTAGCCGATTCCCTGGCTACCGGAAACGCAGGTGCTCGAGGTTGGGACGACGCGCCCGCGGAGTCCGAAAAAAAGGCCGATATTCACGGCGGCGGTATGCGGCATCATCTGGATATAGCTCGTCGAAGTCACGCCCCGCATCGACCCCGACTCTTCGAGACGCCCGAACGCGCGCACCGGCTCGACGCTGCCCGAAGACGAACCGTAGGAGACGCCCGTCCGCCCGTCACAAAGCGAGGCGTCCCCGATGAGGCCGGCGTCGGCGAGCGCCGCTTCGGCGGCGCACACCGAGAGCAGGGAAACGCGCCCCATCGAACGGACCATCTTTCGCGGATAGCGCGCAGGCGGCTGAAAATCGTCGATGGGGGCGCCGAGGCGGGTGTTCAGGCTCTCGACGTAATCCCATTCCGGCATCCGGCGGACGGCGTTCCTGCCGCTTCGCAAGCGTTCTTCGATCGCCTCCCACGCGGAACCCAAAGCCGTTACGCCGCCCATGCCCGTAACGACGACGCGTCGCATCAGATGATTCCGCCGTTGATCGCGATGACTTGCCGCGTGATGTACGACGCGTCGTCGGACATCAGGAAGGACGCCGTGGAAGCGACTTCGTCGGCGCGGCCGAGACGGTTCATCGGGATGTGTTTCTTGATCAGGTCGACCGGCAGGTTTTCGGTCATTTCCGTTTCGATGAAACCCGGCGCAAGGCAGTTGACCGTGACGCTCCGGCTCGCGAGTTCGACCGCCAGCGCCTTCGTCGCGCCGATCAAGCCGGCCTTGGCCGCGCTGTAATTCACCTGCCCACGGTTTCCCGCCATCCCGGAGACCGACGCCAGCGCGAGGATGCGCCCGCCGACGCCCATGCGAACCAGGGGCATGACCAGCGGGTGGACGACGTTGAAAAAGCTCCTCAGATTGGTGTCGATCACATTGTCCCAGTCTTCGCCGGAGAGCGCGGGGAAGATGTTGTCGCGCGTGATTCCCGCGTTGCAGACGATCCCGTAATACGCGCCGTTCTCTTTCACGTCCTTTCCGAGCACTTCGCGGCAGACTTCGCGGTCGCAGACGTCGAACTGGAGAATGTCCGCGCGCCCGCCCGCCTGGACGATTTCGGAGGCAACCTTCTCCGCCTCCGCGCGCTCGGCGCGACAACATACAGTGACCGGAAAGCCATCCTTCGCCAAACGGGTCGCAATCGCGCGTCCTACGCCGCGACTCGACCCCGTTACCAAAACACGCCGAGGTTTCATAAATTCATCCTTGCAAAAAAAGTTCAACATTTTCGGGCTCGAAGACTTTCAAAATCGCCGTCGCCTTGATCGCGCCACCGGAAACGATCGCACACTCGTAGGCGCCCAGCCCGCCCGACTCCATAAAAAGCTGATTGACTCTGATCTCCAAAAGGACTCCCGCTTCGAAAGCGCCGGTTTCCGAACGGTAGGCGCGCGTCCCCAACAGGACGCCCATCTTCGGCGGCAGTCCCCTCATCCTTTTTACGAGCGAGACGTGCGCCGCCGCCGTCTGCGCCATCAGTTCGATTCCGATATAGGCCGGCATATTACCGGATTCGTCGGCGTACCACGCGCCGCGCGTCGGAAGACTTTCTCCGACGGCGCATTTTTCCCCGAACGCGGTCACGCGATCCAGCAGCAGCATCGAAGCGCGATGCGGGATCAAGTCTTCGATCGGCGGAATGCTCGTCGTCATAATTTATTCACTTCCAATCAACACCGTCCGCGCGCGGACGACTCGGCGAAACATCGCTCATCGGGTCTCGCCTATCAAAAGGCAGACGTTATTCCCGCCGAAAGCGAAAGAACTGCTCATGCAGACGCGCCCCCCGTCGCGTGCGAACCTTTGCCCCAGCGTGACGAAGTTTACACGCGCGGGCAAGTCCGGGTCGGCCTCGCCGTCCCAGACGTGCGGCGGCAGCCGAGAGTCCTTCAGCGCGAGCCAGCACAAACCAAGTTCGGTCGCGCCGGCGGCGCCGAGCAAATGCCCCGTCAGTGGTTTCGTCCCGCTCGCCGTGACGCCGTCGGGAAAAACGCGGCGGATCGCCAAGCTCTCCATTCTGTCATTTTGCGCGCTCGCTGTCGCGTGCAGATTCAAATAATCGACTTCCGACGCACCCAATCCCGCGTCTTCGAGCGCCGAGCGCATCGCCGCTTCGGCGCCTTCTCCGTCGGGGTGTGGCGCCGAGACGTGGTACGCGTCGCTGCTCTCGCCCGCGCCGAGGAATCGAAGCGCGTTCGGGGCGCCTTCGCGCGTCATGAGAAAGAGCGCCGCCCCCTCGCCGATATTGATTCCCTCCCGATTTTTACTCATCGGGTTGCAGGGTTTTTCCGTCGTCAATTCGAGCGCGGCAAAGCCGTTGATCGTCAATCGACACAGGGTATCGACCCCGCCGACGACGACGGCGTCGCAAAGCCCCCGGCGCAGGAGCGCGCGCGCCGAAACGAGCGCTTTGGCGCTCGAGGTGCAAGCCGTCGAGACGCAGTAAGCCGGACCGCGCGCACCAAAATAACGCGCGAGGAACGCGGCAGGCATACCGAGTTCCTGCCTGGGGTAGACCGAGTCGTCGGGCGGGACGCCGTCGGCGCAATGCGCGGCGATCGCCGCCTCGCCTTCGGCGATTCCCGATGTGCTCGTCCCCAGGACGACGGCGACGCGATCGCTCCCGAAACGCCGAATCGCGGATTCGACATCGCGCGCGATTTCCAGCGCGGCGAGCACGAGAAGGCGGGTCGCGCGGCACGAATACCCGGCGGAAAGATCGGGAGGGAGGTTCGGAAGGGCGCCACGGACGCGCCCGACGCGCGCGCGCGCCGAAGGAATCCACCCGTCTTCGAGCGTCAAACCCGAAGTATCGCCCGAAAAAAGTCCCCGCGCGATATCGGCGAGCGTATTGCCGAGCGCGTTGCACATTCCGAGGGACTGCAAACAGATTTCGTCGTTCATGTTTCAGAGGACAGAGGACAGAGGACAGAGGACCGAAGACAGAGGACAGAATTCAGAGGACAGAAGACAGAAGACTGAGCGCTCGCTGGCGCTCGCTTTGTGATCTGTGTTCAGTATTCAGATGTCGCATGGCTTGCTCCCATCAGATCCCACACGAAGACACGAAGGGATTCAGCAGGGGCTTCGTGTCTTCGTGTCTTCGTGTGAACCAAAATAATCATATATAATTCCTCTCCGTCATTCATATGCCTGCGGAACGTTGGGCATCGCTTCGCTCACCCCAACCTATACCGCCGATAGGGCACGGCACGCCGTGCCCCTACGAAAACCATTCCAGCGCCTGCGGAACGTTGGGCATCGCTTCGCTCAGCCCAACCTATAGCTCTGAGCGCTCGCTGGCGCTCGCTCTGTGATCTGTTTTCAGTTATCTGTTGCCGCATGATTTCCTCCATTCAGATTACAGACGACTGACTACAACTCTGTCTTCTGTCCTCTGTCTTCAGTCTTCTGATCGTCCAATGTCTTTATCCGCAATACGGCGCGGAGCGAAGGGTAATGTATCTCGATTTCGTCGAAAGGGGGCACGTCGCCGACGCGGCGGACGCGGAAGACCTCTTCGCTCCCCGCGAAGACGCGGCGCACGCCGTGTACATCGGTAACTTCGACCGGCGCGGCAATGAAGCCCGCGCGTACCGCGTCGAGCGGCCAGAGCGCGATCTGGAGGAGCGAGAAGAGCGCCGCCGGGTCAAAGCCGTCCTCGGGCATTTTTTCCGCGCGGGGCACACGGTTGTCGTAATCGGCTTCGATCAGCGTCTGTCCGAAAGGCGTCATTCCCGCAAAACGCATGTTCTCCGAATCGACTTCGATCAGGACGATCAGCGTCTCGCGCCGCTCACCGAAGATCGCTTCGACCTTTTGCCGCGCCGCGAACGGCGCGACGCCCGCCGTCGCTTGCAGGCAGTAGGTTCCGGCGTCGGGGAGCGCCGCGCAGCGCGGGTCCGTCGCGGAACACGCTGCCAGAAGGAAGGGCGCGGCGAGAAGAAGCGCGCGTCCGAAAATCACGGCGTCGCCTCTTTGCAGAGAATCGGGACGCTCGACGTGAGGATGATCGACGCGCCGATGCCGACCAGGAGCGTCAGGCCGAAGCCCGAAAGCATCGGCGTCGAACTGAAGGCGAGCAGACCGAAACCGAGCAGGTCGGTGAGCGCCGACAGGAGGACGCCCGCGAGCGTCGCGGCGGCCTTGATCCCGCCCTCTCGCAGAAAGATCGCATAATTGACGCTGACGCACAGAACCAGCATCAGCCCCAGGATGTTGAAGAGCGTCATCGGAATGCCGAAATAGCCGAAAGCGCTCATCGACAATGCCATCGACAGCAGGGCAGGCGCCAAGAGAAAGACCGACTGCGCGGCGCCGTAGCGCGCGAAGAGGACGACGCCGATGAGGCATGCCGCGTAGAAAAGCCAGGTCGAACCCGTTTCACGGTAAAGCCTGAAGAGGCGCGACACGCTGCCCGCCTTGTCCACGAAAGAAACGCCTTTCGCATCCGCCGCAAGCACTTCGAGCCGACCGGGGTCGCGCAAGCCTCGGAGAGACACGACCGAGGCGAAGCCTTCGGAGGTTTCCCCAAGCCAAAGCTCGCGGGCGGTGAGCGACAAGGGCGTTTTCAGCCACGCGTCGACGCTGAGAAATTTGCCTTCCGTCGCGTCGAAAGCCTCAATCAGGCGCTCCGCGACGCTCTCGTACAAACCGGCGTCGGTAGCGACGCGCCGGAAGTTTTCCCGTTTTTCACGATCCGCAAACGCCTTCTCTCTCCAGAGAAGGCGGTTTTGCGCCTGCCGCGCGCGCGACGGAACGAAGGAAGAGACGCCCTGATAAGCGGAGACGACGCCCTCCGCGCGTAGCGCGGACAGGCTTGTGAAAAGATTCTCCTCGTTGGTGAGCACTTCCTCCGGCGTTTTTCCTTCGACCAGGAAAAACTGACTTCCCCCGGAGTAACCGGTCAGCGCGCGGATCCGCGCCTCCTGCTCCGCGAGGACGGGCGAGCGCGAAACCAGGAGATGGACGTCGTCGTTCCAGCGGACGGCGAGGCAACCCGGCAAGGCCACGGCGAGCGTCGCAAGCGCTCCGTACAGGCATTTCTTTTTGTCGCCGACCGCGAGGAGACGGTCGAGCACGCGCTGGAGGCGGTCGACGACGACGCGTCCTCCGCGCGTATCGGGCGAAGTCGTCAAAAACGGCAGAAGCAGGAGAACCGTCAGCCAGGTCACGGCAAGCCCCGTCATCGAAAAAACCGAAATCTGCGCGAGCGCCGGGAAAGGCAGGAAGATCAGCGCGCCGTAGCCCATGAGTCCGACGACAAGCGCCGTCGTCAGCCCCGGCGCGATCCTGGAGACGCCGGGAGCGGCTTCCCACGCGTCGCCCGCGCCGAGGCGCGCGGAAAAATACTGGATCGGATAGTCGATCGCGTCGCCGATCAGGCTCGCGCCGAAAACGAGCGTGATCAAATGGATTTCCCCGAAGACGAAGGCGCTCAGCACGGCGGCGGACACGACGCCGATACCGACGGAAACGAGTCCCAGCGCCAAGGGCGCGAACGAGCGGAAAACGAGGTAGAGAAGGAGAACGATGCAGACCGTCGAGACGGACCCGATGAGGTCCATTTCTCTTTCCGCGTCGTTTCGCGCCGCGTCGGCGTAAAAAACCGTCCCGGCGCGCAGGATTTCGACGCCGGGAAAGCGTTCGCTCACTTCGCGCTCGGCGCGCGCCAGGGCGTCGGTCAGGCGCCGCTGGAGCGCGTTGTCGTAAGCGCGGCCGGACAGTTCGCCGGCGGCAAGCCCCCAGACGCGATCTTCGGCGCGCGCGACGAGGATGCCGCCTTCGGGTTCGAGCCTGAAATTCATGAGCGGCAGGTCGGAGAGCCAGGCGTCGAGCGTGCCGAAGGGGTCGTCTTCGACGGGAAGCGTCGGCCCGAAGCCAAAAGGCGCGGTGAGCTTGCGCCGCAGGCGTTCTTGCAGACCGACCGTCTCGAAGCCCCGACGGTCGGCGTCGGAAAGGAAGTTGAAGCGGTATTCCAGATAGCTTCCGGCGATCGAACGCAGGTCGGGCGGCGGGATTTCGACCGCGACGCGCAAAACGTCGCCGTTCGCGCGCAGACGCTCGGCAAAAAAGCGAAGCGCCTGCCCCGTAGCTTCCGGGCTCGGCGTTCCGACCAGGAAAACCACGCGGCCGCCGTTGGCTTCCGCGAGCTTCGCAATCGCGCGCTCGGCCTGCGGGTTGCGCTCGGTCGGCGGCAGGAGCGTCAGGAGGTCGGTCTGCAAAACGACACCCTTGAAAAAAAGGGCGACCCCGCCCGCCGCGACGGCGAGGGCAAAAAAGAGCCAGACAAGGGCGCGCCGTCGCAGGAGGCTCATGGTTTTTCTGGAGAGAGGTCTCCAAAGAGCGCCCGCTCGTCGCCGGAGAGCGCGCCGTCGCCGCGCGTGTCGAAAAAGCGGATTTCCGAACGGTTTCCGCCCGCCTCGTCGATCGAAAGATTTTCGACGAAACGCGCGCCCGATACGCGCATCCCGGACAGGAAGCGCGCCAAGTGGTCTTGCCTCGGAGTGAGAACGAGTTCCCAGGGCGCCGTCCCCTCACCTTCGGCGGAGGTTTTTACGCGCACGTCGAAATACTCTCCGAGGACCTGCGTTTTCGCGCTCAGGAGCGCGCGAAAGACGCGGGAGACCTGGGAAAAGCCCGGAAGTTCGGAGGAAGCGCGTTCGCGGCGCGTCCCGGCGTCGTCGATTTCGGCGACCCTGTCTTCTCCGAGAACGTAGGTGATCCGGTAAGGCGCGTCGATCGCCCAGAGAACGCCGTGGCGCTGCGAAAAAACCAGACGCCCCGACACGACGAGCGGTCTCTTCAAGGAGCGAATCGTCTTCGTCTGCTCGAAGCGCGCGCGGACGACCGGCGAGCGGTCGACGCCCTCCCGGACGCGATCGATCGCAGCGGTGTCGACGGCAAAGGCGTCGAGACACACGGAAGCGAAGAGTGTGAAGAGTACGAGGAATGAAAAGGCTTTTTTCATCGCTTGAGCGCGTTTTGGACGTTTTTGACGACGATTTCGGGAGAAACGAACTGCAATTCGCGTTTTTCGGCGTCGACGGCGACCTGCACAGTATACGCTTGTGTCATTTTTTCGCCCGTCGACGCGTCCTTGATCAAGTAGGCGATCTTGATTCTGTTTTCGTATTCGATGAGGCGCGCCTCGACGCGCAGTTTTTGCCCGTACGTCGCCGGACGGACGTATTTGACGCGGGTCTCGACGATCGGCCACAGATAGCCCGAAGCTTTCATCCGGGGATAGTCGTAGTCGATGAGGCGCAAGAGCGCGCAGCGCGCGAGTTCGAAGTATTTGAAATAATTCCCGTGCCAGGCAAAATTCATCGCGTCGACGTCGTAAAACGGGACTTCGACCTCGACGCCGACCGACAGCTCATTCATCGGGATACAGCTCCCAGGAGTGTTTGCGGATCATCGAGGTCATTTCGCGCAACTCGCCTTCCATCGCCCGGTCCTCTTCGACAAAATCGAAGCGGCGCGAGAGGTCTTCGACGAAGTCCCTGGGCGCCGCTTTCATTTCGGGGAAATCCGCCGGGGCGAGCCTCCGGCGCAGCGCGACGCCCTGGGCGCACGCGAGCGCGAGCGCGGCGGCGGCCTGTTCGGTCAATTCGAGGACGCGCAAGGCGTCGCGCGCGGCGATCGTCCCCATGCTGACCTTGTCCTGATTGTGGCACTCGGTCGAGCGCGAAAAGACGCTCGCGGGCATCGTCAGCTTCAGCGCCTCGGCAGCCCACGCCGAAACGGCGATCTGAACCGCCTTGAAGCCGTGGTTGATCGGCGCCCTCTCGGCGGAACTCCCCGACAGATTCGCGGGAAGGCCGTTGTTGTAACGGGCGTCGACGAGCAGCGCGAGCTGCCTGTCGATCAAGTCGGCGAGATTCGCGACGCCCGTTTTCAGCGCGTCCATCGCAAAAGCGATGTGCCCGCCGTAAAAATGCCCGCCGTGCAGGATCACTTCCTCGTCCGCGTCGATCAGCGGATTGTCGTTGGCGCTGTTCAACTCGTTCTCGATGTCGCGGCGCATCCAGCCGAGCGCGTCGCGGACGACGCCGATGATGTGCGGCGCGCAGCGGATCGAATACCGGTCCTGCAGGCGGGCGGCGCGCGTTTCAGTGGAATCGAGATCGTCGAAGATCCAGGCGGCCGACTCGTTCTGTCCGGCGTGCCGCTTCGCGGCGAAAAGCCGGGGGTCGAAGTGCCCGCGATTCCCCGAAAGCGCGATCACCGCAAGCGCCGTCAGGCGGGAGCACAGCCGCGTCAGGTATTCCGCGCGCGTCCAGGCGAAGCACGCGAGCGCCGTCATGACCGCCGTCCCGTTCATCAGCGCGAGACCCTCCTTCGGCGCGAGGGTGAGCGGGGCGCGACCGAGTTCGTTCAGCACGTCGGCGGCTTTGCGCGTTTTGCCCTTGAAAGAAACGTCGCGCTCGCCGACGAGCGCCGCGGCGACGTAGGAAAGCGGCGTCAAGTCTCCGCTCGCGCCGACCGAGCCTTCCGAGGGAATGAAAGGCAGCACACGGTTCCGGATCAGCGCTTCGAGTTGTTCGAGAAGCACCCAGCGCACACCCGAGTAGCCCTGCGCGAGCGAATTCAGACGGCAGACGAGGACGGCGAGCGTCGAATCCCCGTCGAGGTATTCGCCGAGGCCGCAGCCGTGGTAGCGCAAAAGGTGGAGCGGAAGTTCGGCGACGAGACCGGACGGAACGCGGACGGTACACGAATCGCCGTAGCCCGTGTTGACGCCGTAGACGACGCCGTCGTCGGCGAGAAGGCGCGCGAGATACTCGGCGCCGCGCGCGATCGTCTCGCGGAATTCGGGGCGGTCGGAGAGGACGAGCGAGGCTTCTCCCGTCGCGACGCGTACGACATCCTCGATGCGCAGCCGAGCGTCGCCGACGACGAGTTCTTCGGATAAATCAGGTTTTTTCATCGTAAATTCGTCAAAAAGTAAAACCCTACTTTTTGCCGGGTTGGTTAGAGTTTGGAGGTGGGCAAAGCCCACCTCCAAACCATGTAAAAACAACGCAAAACCAGTCCGACCTTGGGGTTCTCCTGCTTTTCCTTCCAAAAAATAGGCGATTATCTTTTGACGATTCCTAAAATTTTTTTTCCGTTTGGAAACCACCTCTTCAAGAGGGCATCGTGTGCGGGAATGTGTGAGAATTCGTCGCTCTTGCCTTTCAGTTTTCGTTTCGCCAGAAATCGTAAAAATTGAACCATTCCAGCGGCGCCGTCCGGCAATGGTGTTCGAGCCGTTCGGCGTATCGCCGCATGCAGTCTTCGAGACGGGCGCGGCGTTCCTTGCGCGGCAGCTCGATTTTATCGGCAAAACGTTCCAAATGTACCCTGAAACGCTCCCCTTGCCGAAGGCAAAAGAACAAATATACCGGACAAGCCATCAAGGAAGCCAGAATAAAAGGTCCTTGCGCAAAAGGCGCGTCGTCGCCGAGAAAGCGGATCGGCAGAACCCGTCCGGCTTCGAAGGGCGGCGTGCGGTCTCCGACGATGACGATGAGTTCCCCGCGTTCGACTTTTTCCTTGAGCGCGATCGCCGTCTCCGGCCCGATACGCGAGACCTGCACGAGTCTGAGCGTAAAATCGGCGTTCATGCGCTTTACGATCGCGTTGAAGCGCGGCGCGTGATCGGTATAGACGACGGCGTTGACCGCGACGCCCTCTTTTGCGGCGACGGCGCGCATGAGTTCGATATTGCCGAGGTGCGAGGCGATCCACACGGCGCCGACTTTTCTTTCCGCGATTCGCGCGAGTTCGGCGCGGTCGGGAAAATCGATCCGCGCCTCGAAATCCTCCCCCATCCACGCGGCCAGCCTGTCCATGAGCGCGTGCCCGAAGGAGAGCATGTGTTTGAAACTCGCCGAAAGACCAGGGTCGGGGAAGCCGACGCGCCGCAGGTAAGCGACCGACGCTTCGCGCGCACGCCTCCCGGTGAGAAAGAAATACGCGACGACGGGGTACGCGAGAACGCGCGCCGCGCGCGCTCCGAACAGACGGTAAAACGCGACAAAACACGTGAGGCCGGCGCCGCAGCCGCGTTCGGCGAATTCCGACCAGCGGCGACTCCCCGCGTCGCGCGCGAAAAACTTGCTGGAAACGAGGCGCGGCGCGCGCCAGAGCATTCCGGCGAAGAGGCGGGCGTGCGCCCACGAAATCCCAAGGTTGTCCCGGAGCATGTCGAAATGCGAAACCCCCTCCGGGGGGTAGACGACGCGCGTCGGGACTTCCCTCGCCGGCGTGCCTTCCCAGAGCATACGGACGAGGATTTCCACGTCGAAACTCATACGTTCCGGCAGACGGACGCGCTCGATCAGACGGCACGCGCTCGCCAGCGGATAGACCCGGAAGCCGCACATCGAATCCGGGACACGGAAACGCAAGGTTTCGACGCCGACCCAGAAATGCGTGATGCGGCGACCGTAGAGGCGTTTCTTTGGAACCGATTCGTCGTAAAGGGGTCTGCCGCAGACGAGGGCGTCGGGGTTCTCCCTTGAGAGCGCGATAAAGCGTGGAACGTCGCCGGGGTCGTGCTGACCGTCGGCGTCGATTTGCAGCGCGTGCGTAAAACCGTCACGCAGCGCTTCTCGCATCCCGCGCATGAGCGCCGCGCCTTTCCCCCGGTTTTCCGGCAGCCGGATGAGCCGCACGGAAGGAAAATCCGCTGCGATCTCTTTCAATACGGCCTGCGTTCGCGCGTCACTCCCGTCGTCGACGATGTAGACGTCGTCACCGTAGCGAAAAAGCGATTCGACCGTCGCGCGTATGCTTTTCCAGTGATTGAAGATCGGGATCAGGAAGCAGAGCCTGAAATTCATTCCGCTTGCGTTCACGCGGGCGCGGACTCGCCGAAAACGACGCGCCCGCTCGAATAGCGCTTGCGCGCGTCGGCGTAAGCGAAGTCGAGCGCCTTCGACGCTTCGTCCCAGGTGAGCGTCAGGCGCAAACGGATGTCCGGGACGACGAGCGCGAGGAATTTGACGTTCTCCAGTGAGGCGAATTTTCCTGAAACCGAAAAATATTTTTTCGCGTAGCGTACCGCCCAATCGACCTGGACGACGCCGGGGAGGATCGCCATTTCGGGGAAGTGCCCCGCGAAATACGCGAGGACACGCCGAACGTCGATTTCCAGGACGATCGCGTCGCGCGTCCCTTCGTCGCGTACTTCCTTTACGACGACCGGGAGGAAAGCCCCCGCGTCCCTGTTTTCAAAAAGACCGAGAAGCGCCTCGTCCGAAATCTTCCCGCGTTCGTTCAGAGGAATGCTTTCCGGGAAACGCCAGTAGCGCGGAATGAGCACGTCCTCGTAATTTTCGGCAAGGTACCGCCGCAAGGAGTCGATCACGGCGCGCCGCCCCTCGCTTGCGAGACGACGCCGCCCCTCGGCGTCGAGCACGAGCGCCGCGCCGAGGCTTTTTCGACGGCCCGACAAGGGGACCACGGCGGCTTCGACGACGTGAGGGTATTCGCACAGCCGGTTTTCCATTTCGGGGAGCGATACGCGCTTTTCCTCGATCTTGGCGACGCGGTCGAGCCTGCCGAGCGAACGGAAGCGTCCGTCGGGCAAGAGCGCAATCCTGTCTTCCATTTCATGCGGGCGCATTCCGAGGTAAGGAGAGGTGAGCACGAGCGCGCCGGACTCCGACTGCTCTACGTCGATCCCGCCAAAAGGCGTCCAGCACTCCGAACCGGATTCGCCGGTCTGCGCGCGCCAGGCGATCCCTCCGGTCTCGGTGCTGCCGAAAACTTCGAGCGGCGCGCGTCCCCAGCGCGCGTAAAACAGCGCGGCGACCGCCCCCGGCAGCGGCCCGCCCGACGAGAAAATCATCTTCGGGGTCGGCGCAAAAGCGGAGAGATCGACGAGTTCGGGCAGGCGCGAGAGCTGCGCGGGGCTGGAAACGAGGACGGCGTCCTGAAAGGCGAAAAGACGCTCCTTGAGCATACCGGGGTGCGAACACATCACGGCGTCGAAAGTCCGGCCCGCCGAAAGCGGCCAGAACAGGCGGAAAAGCAGGCCGTAGATATGCTGATGCGGTGAAGTCGAGACGACGGACGCCGCGCCGGCTTCCGCGCCCCACTGCGATTCGAGCACGGAGACTTCGGTCTCGAACTGCGCCAGCGTCTTCGGGATTCTTTTGGGTTCGCCGGTGCTCCCCGACGTATAGAGGTCGATGAACGCGGCTTCCGGGTCGATCGCCTCCAGGCGCTGCGCGCCGTGCGCCGCCGGCGTCGCTTCGGAACAGCGCGCTTCGAACGCGCCCGACTCCGAAAGCGCCCTCAGCGTTCCGGGCAGGGTGTTGGGCGGGACGATCGCGCGCTTGCCCGCGTAAAGGAGCGCGAACACGTCGACGGCAAATTGCGGAAAATCGTCGCCGTCCAGGAGCCACGACGACTCCGCGCGCCTTGCGTACGCGTCGGACGCACGCAAGACGCGCTGATAAAACTCGCGCCACTTGATGAGCCGCGCGCCGTCGTGGAATACGGCGAAGTCGTCCGGCCGCCCTTGGGCGAACAGCGAATGCAGGGGAATCGTCTTTCGCACGCCGCTCACCGCTCTTTGACCGCCTCGCGGCGAAAATAACGGCGGCAACACCACTCGCCTGCGAACAGGGCGCCCATCAGGAGGTAGGCGATAAAGCCGTTGTACAAGGCCCAGAATTCGCGGCTCGCGTACAAGGCCGTATAGGCCGCGACCAAACCGTTGAAGACGAAAAAGACGCACCAGAGGCAGGTCACGCGCCGCGTATAAACGACGCCGGCCTCCGGGAGGTCCGGTTCAGAAAGTCGCGCGAAGCGCTCGACGATCGACGGCGGAAAAAAAAGCGAGAAGGCGAACAATGCTAAAGACCCCAGGTTGACGACGACGGGGTAGAGCCTCAGGATGAATTCATCGTTCGAGAACGCGACCACCGCGGAGAACACGAGCAAGGTGAAAAAGACGATCGCGTCGATACGCGAACGCCCCGCGACGAAGCGTTTCACCGAGCGGAGATTGCGGAGCACGACGAGACCACCGAGCAGCAAAGCCAGGTAACGCGGCTCGAAGAAGCGCAAGCCGAAAAAGATGAGCAGGGGGTAGAAAAGCCAGAAAAAAAGGCGCACCGCGCGCCCGTCGCCGTTCCATTCCCTCCAGTTCGCGTTCATCGGCCCCGGAGAAAAACGCTCAGTCGGAAGCGGCCATGAGCCGCCGCGCCGTATCGACGACATCGCGGACGCTGCGGACGCTCTTGAAGTCTTCGGGCTTGATGCGCTTTCCGGTCATTTCCTGAACCCTGATCGCCAGATCGACGGCGTCGATGCTGTCGAGGTCGAGGTCTTCAAAAAGTTTCGTTTCCGGGAAGATCGTCTCCGGGGCGATTTCGAAAGATTCCGACAGGATCTCCCTGATTTTTTCCAGAATCTCTTCGTCCGTCATGTTCATTTCCAAAAAACCCCGCAAATTTTCGATGCGTTCAAGATTTTATTCCGTTTCCGGCGGCGAAGCCGCCGCTGACCGACCTGATTCCTGATTCCTGATCCCTGAGGCCGAAGGCCGTTCTGTCTTCTGTCCTCTGTCTTCAGTCTTCTGTTTCCGGCGGCGAAGCCGCCGCTAACCGATCTGATTCCTGACTTCTGTCTCCTGATACCTGAGGCCGAAGGCCGTTCTGTCCTCAGTCTTCTGTCTTCTGTCCTCTGATTTGAACGAACTTCACCAGATTGTTCACCGAGGCGAAGTGTTCCCGCGCGCCCGAATCCCCCGAATCGATACTCAGGTGGTATTTCTTCCGCAACGCGACGCCGAGTTCGAGCGCGTCGATCGAATCGAGGCCGATCCCGCCGTCGCCGAAGAGCGGAACATCGTCGCCGATATCGCCGGGACTCAAGTCCTCCAAACCCAGCGAATCGACGATGAGTTTCTTGATTTCGTTTTTCAAGCTTTCCATTTTTCAAGTTCCCGGCCAAAATGCGCCTCGAGCGCACGCGTCAGTTTGCGCGCCGCGATCGTCCGGGAGGCTTCGGCATCGACCAGGCGGTCGACGCGGACGGGATCGAGTACCTTGAGCCGGTACTCGAAGCGGCGGCATGGAATCTGATACCATTTTTCACGTTTCGTCAGCGTCGACGGATCGCAGTCGATCAGGACGCTGACGATCGGCATTCCGCTTTTCAGCGCGACGTACGCCGCTCCGCGTTGGAATCGGGATAGGATACCATTGTTTGAACGCGTTCCTTCGGGAAAAACGAGCATCGGCCTTCCCGCCTGGATTTCGTCCGCACACTCGTCGACCAGGCGGTCCGAATCCGAGTTGCTGATATAGCCCGCCGCGCGAACGACGCCGCCGAGAAATGGGTTTTTCCACAGGGATCGCTTGACGACGCAACCCGCGCACGGCATCAGAGAAATCAGCGCGACGACGTCGATCAGCGTCGGATGGTTGGCGAGAACGAGCGCGTGTCGGCAATCTTCCAGCGCGCGCGCGCCGTCGACGCGCATTTTCATGATTCCGACGCCCTCCATCAGACGCAAAAAAACGCCGAAGGCTTTATGGATCACGTAGCGCGTCCTTTCACGCCTCGAATCGCGGGAAAGGACGCGCAGGACGGGAAACACGAAAACCCACAGGATCAGCCCCCCGACGCCGAAGACCGAAAAACAGAATCCCGTCGCAAAAAGGCGCCAGCAATAGTTGAGTCTGGAACGCACGATTTTTACGTCGCGTCCGTTCGTGTTCCGACAGCGGTCGTGTACTCCCCGCCTCCTTCGCTTTTCTCCCAGCGCCAGGTTTTGTCGCCGTCGCTCCAGTCCGAACACCCGTGCTCGAAGCAGCGCAAAAACGCGCGCGCCTGCGCTTCATCGCTCGCCGGCGCGTTCAGGGACGAGGTCGAACAATACACTTCCCCTTCGGCGGGTTCCCAAAGGAGTATCGCAAGAGCGACACGCGACGCGCCCTCCCGCGCGTGCTTTTCACCGTAAATTCCGGGGAGCGGCTCGTCCGAATAGACGTAGAGGAGAGGCCGGGAAGGCGCCTCCGCGAAGCGCAACGCCGCTTCGAGCAAGCCGTAGCCGAAACTCGACCGCCCCGACGAGATCGCCGTCGTCGGTTCGACGTTCTTGAAAATCAGGGAAAAAAGCCCCGCGGTGGCGTTCAGCACCGAAAGGCTGAAGACGGTGGGCGAGACCCCCTCTCCGTGGGCGAGGTCTTCGAGCATGGAGAGCGTCCTTGTGATTTCGCCGTGGCGCGAAGCGTAGACGAGACGCGGGTCGGGGACGCCTTTCGAGCATTCGTACGCGACCGACAGCGTCAATTTCGCAAGCGGACTCAAGCGCCTCTTGAGCATCGGGTCGACAAAACCCAAGTCGGTCGCGGCGCGCCCGTCGGCGTCTTCCAGAAATACTCGACGATAGAGCGGGACGCGGAAGAAGGTTTCGCCGCTCATTCGTTTTCCAAATCGTTCATGCTTTGATGCTGAGCCGCTTCACAGTACCGGGTGTACGGCAAGGCGAGGTCGACAAAGGCAGGGCGGTTTGGAAAAGGAATCACGCGCTCTTTGGGCGATAGAGGAAGAGCAACCAGAGAAGCGCCGCGAAGAAAGAGAGAAAAATGAGCGTCGACCAGTTGGCGAGCGTCAGGCCGAGGAAGGCCCAATCCTTCTCGGAGCACAGACCCGTCACCATGAAGAGCGACGGCCATTGCATTCCCAGCCAATCGACGAGCCGCTCGAGGAGCGTCGGGTCGCCAAAGCCGCATTCGATCACCGGATCCTGCACGAACTGCATCCAGCTCTGGTAAATCGCCGACCCGGCACCGACGAGCGCCGTCAGCGCGACGAGCGCCCCCCAGAGGGGGTAGGCGCGGGGAAACAGTACGCCCCAGAACGCGAAAACCGCCATCATCAGGTACATGAAGCGCTGAAAATTGCACAGGTAGCAGACTTTCAGACGCGCCAGTTCGCCGAGAATCACCCCGGCGCAGAGAATCCCGACCGGGGCGAGCGTCAGCGCGGCGAAAATCTGCCGCCGCGAAAAGCGCATAAAGAATTGCGAGATATGCGAGATATTCGTGAAAATCGCGTTCATGTCGCGCCTGCCGATTTCAAATGCCGGATTGGAGACTTGAAATTCTAAATGATTCTCCGTACGAAAAAACACGGACGAGCGTCCGGCTGGGATAAAAAACCCGCCCCTCGTCGGAGAGGCGCGCGAATTTTTGCGATTTGACTGATTTTGCTTGGGAATCGTCAAAAAATAGCCGCCTGTTTTTTGACGGCTTGGGCAAAAAAGGGAAGGAAAAGCAGGAGAACTTCAGGGTCAGACTGGTTTGGCGTTGTTTTTACATGGTTTGAAGGTGGGCTTTGCTCACCTTCAAACCCATATCAACTCGGCAAAAAGGTGGGGTTACTTTTTGACGAGCACCCATCATTCCTTTTCCAGTTCATTCATACCGAGAAGACAGCCGCTTCACAGTACAAGGTGTACGGCAAGGCGAAGTCGACAAAGGTAAGGATGGACTGGAAATGGAATCGGTCGTCGGCGGGGTCGCGCCGTGCTAGTATCTCGCGTCGCGCACCGCAAGAATCGCCGATTCATCTTCGCGGGACAAACGAACTGGAAAAGGAATGAACGAGAACGGAAAGAACGGCGAGGTCCTGTGATGAAATCCCCCGCCGCGAACTACAACGCCGAATCGATCGCCGTCTTGAAGGGCCTCGAACCCGTCCGACACCTCCCCGGAATGTATACACGGACGGAAACTCCGCTCCATATCATCCAGGAAGCCGTCGACAACGCGGCGGACGAGGCCTTGGCGGGGTTTTGCAAGCGCATCGACGTCACCTTGCACGCCGACGCGTCGGTCACGCTGCGCGACGACGGGCGCGGCATCCCGGTGGAAATCCACCCGACCGAAAAAATACCCGCGATCGAAATCGTCTTCACTCAGCTTCACGCGGGGGGCAAATTCAACAAGCGCGACGGCGAGGCGGCGTACCGCTTCTCCGGCGGGCTGCACGGCGTCGGCGTCTCGGTGACGAACGCCTTGTCGGAACGTCTCGAAGTCGAAGTCATCCGCGACGGCGGGAGATGGCGCATGGCGTTTTCCGGCGGCAGCGTCGTCGAAGCGCTCTCCCACGTCGGCGACGCGCCCCGACGCGCGAGCGGTACCTGGCTCCATATCCAGCCGGACCCGAAGTTTTTCGACTCGCCGATCATCCCGATCCGCGAACTCGAACGCCTGCTGCGCAGCAAGGCGGTCCTCTTGCCGGGGCTCGAAGTCTCGCTCACCGACCCGAAGGGCGAGACGAAGGTCTGGCGCTTCGAGAACGGCATGTCCGAATACCTCGCGGGGCAACTCGAAGGCGAGCTTGTCGCGCCGATCTTCACGGCGGAAAGATACGCCGCGCCGGACGACGAAAGATTCCCGGCGGGTTCCGGCGCCGCGTGGTCGCTCTCGTGGTGCGCCGACGGCGCCCCGACGCGCGAATCCTACGTCAACCTGATTCCGACGCCTGCCGGCGGGACGCACGAAACCGGCTTGAGGCAGGCCGTTTTCGACGCGGTGAAGAGTTTCGCCGAACAGCACGCGATGATCCCCAAGGGCGTCAAGCTCGCGGCGGAAGACGTTTTCGCGCGCTTGAATTACATCCTCGCCGTCCGTCTGCTCGACCCGTCGTTTCAAGGGCAGACCAAGGAGCGCCTGAATTCGCGCGACGCCGTCGCGCTCGTCGCGCGGATGGCGCGCGACCCGCTCGAACTCTGGATGAACGAGCGGCCTGACGACGCGCGAGGGATCGCCGAACTGGCGATCCAGGCCGCGCAGGCGCGCGCGCGCGCGGGACAAAAAGTCGAAAAACGCAAACAGTCGGGCGTCGCCATCCTGCCCGGAAAGCTTTCCGACTGCCAGATCGAAGACATCCGGCGCAACGAAATCTTTCTCGTCGAAGGCGACTCCGCCGGCGGCTCGGCGCGTTCCGGGCGCGACAAGGAAATCCAGGCGATCCTCCCGCTGCGCGGAAAAGTGCTCAACACCTGGGAAATCGACGCGGACGGCCTGTTCGCCAACCGTGAAATCCACGACATTGCCGTCGCGCTCGGCATCGACCCGCACCGCCCCGACGCGCCGAAAAGCGTGCTCGACAACCTGCGTTACGGCAAAGTCGTCATCATGACCGACGCCGACGTCGACGGCAGCCATATCCGCGTCCTCCTTTGCGCGCTGTTCTACCGCCACTTCCCGAAACTGATCGAGTACGGGCACCTCTATTTCGCGCAGCCGCCCCTGTATCGCCTCGATATCCCGGCGCAGGGCAAAAAACGCCCGCCGCAAAAGCTCTACGCGCTCGACGACGACGAGCGCAGCGCGCTCTTCGACCGCCTGCGGCGCGAAGGCGTCCGGCCGGACGCCGTTTCCGTCTCGCGTTTCAAGGGCCTCGGCGAAATGAACGCCGAACAACTCTGGGAAACGACGATGTCGCCCGATACGCGCCGGCTGATGCGCATTCGTCTGCCGCCGCCCGACGAAGCGCTTGTCGTCATGAACCGCCTCATGAGCAAGGGCGAGTCCGCGGGACGACGCGCCTGGATGGAAGAAAACGGCAGCTTGATCGACGCCGAGAGCTGACGCCGCACGGCAAGGCGGCTGAATTTCGGTTGAAAACACCGTCGCGTCGGGGGATAATCCGCCGCGAGAATCGCGGGGCTTCTCCCGCGTCTTGCATCGTGTCCGGCATCCTTGTCGGAAAAGTGCCAAAACATGCTATATTTCGCTGACCATCGCAGAGTCGGATATTCCTGATGAAGAACACAGACGAACCGCTAACGAGACAATTCGTGCCCTATGTCCCCAAAAAGGGAGAGGAGTACATGAGTGATCGCCAGCTTGCCCACTTCCGTTCCATCCTTGAATCGATCAAGAAGGACTTGATGAACGACATCAAGCGCACGGTTCATACGATGCAGGATGAAGCGACGGTCTTCGCCGACCCGAACGACCGGGCGAGCCAGGAGACGGATATCGCCATCGAGTTGCGAAACCGCGACCGCGAACGCAAACTGATCAAGAAAATCGACGACACGATCGGCAAGATCGACAGCAAGGAATACGGGTATTGCTCGGGTTGCGGCATCGAGATCGGCATCAAGCGCCTCGAAGCGCGGCCCACGGCGAGCCTGTGTATCGATTGCAAAACGCTCGAAGAGGTCCGCGAACGCCAGGTCGCGAAATAGACTGAGGACAGAAGACAGAGGACAGAGGACTGAGCGCTCGCTGACGCTCGCTTTGTGGTCTGTTTTCAGTAAAACCCCTCCCCATCCCTCCCCTTGTCAGGGGAGGGAGTCACGTTCATCTCCTCCCTGAATCAAAGGTCGGATATCGGGTACCAAAGTTCAGATAAAAACCGATCGGTGTTTCAAAGCTCTTTCTCCGGCGGCGAAGCCGCCGCTCACTGATCTGATTCCTGATACCTGACTCCTGATACCTGAAAGGCCGAAGGCCGTTCTGTCTTCTGTCCTCTGTCTTCTGTCTTCTGAACCGAAAAAGGACGCTTTCGCGTCCTTTTTCGTGGGCTTGCCGTGCTGATGCGCCGTACTACTCTCCGTGCTTGGCGGCGGCGGCTTTTTCTTCGGCGGCGAGCGCTTTCATCGACAGGCGCACACGCCCTTTTTCATCGGCTTCGAGCACTTTGACGCGGACTTTCTGGCCTTCCTTGAGGTAGTCGGAAACCGCGTTCACGCGTTCGTTGGCGATCTGCGAGATATGCAGGAGTCCGTCCCGTCCCGGCAGGATGCTGACGATGGCGCCGAAGTCGAGCAGTTTCAACACCGTGCCTTCGTAGACCTTGCCGACTTCGACATCGGCGGTGATCGCCTCGATGCGCGAGCGCGCCGCGTCGGCCGCCTCGCTGTTGACGGAGGCGATCGTGATCGTTCCGTCTTCCTTGATGTCTATCGTCGTCCCGGTTTCCTCGGTGATCGCGCGGATGACCGAGCCGCCCTTGCCGATCACGTCGCGGATCTTTTCGGGGTTGATCTTCATCGTGTAAAGACGCGGCGCGTACGCCGAGACTTCTTCACGATGGCTCGAAATCGACTGCCGCATCCGTTCGAGGATCAGAAGGCGCGCTTCTCTCGCCTGCGCGAGGGCAACCTGCATGATCTCCTTGGTAATCCCCTGAATCTTGATGTCCATCTGGAGGGCGGTGACGCCGGTATCGGTTCCCGCGACCTTGAAGTCCATGTCGCCCAGATGGTCCTCGTCGCCGAGGATGTCGGTGAGGACGGCGAAGCAGTTGCCTTCCTTGATCAGTCCCATCGCGATGCCCGCGACGTGCGACTTGGTCGGTACGCCCGCGTCCATCAGCGCCAGCGAGGCGCCGCAGACCGACGCCATCGAGCTTGAACCGTTCGACTCGGTGATTTCGGAAACGACGCGCAGCGTGTAGGAGAATTCTTCGGGCTTGGGAAGGACGGCGGCGACGGCGCGCTTGGCGAGCCGTCCGTGGCCGATCTCACGGCGCTTCGGCGAGCCGATGCGTCCGCATTCGCCGGTCGCGTAGGGCGGGAAGTTGTAATGAAGCATGAAGCGGTCGCGGTATTCGCCGGTCAGCGCGTCGATGATCTGCTCGTCGCGTCCCGTACCGAGCGTCGCGGAGACGAGCGCTTGCGTTTCCCCGCGCGTAAAGAGCGCCGAACCGTGGGCGCGCGGCAAGATGCCCGACCGGATCGCGATCGGGCGGACGGTGCGCGTGTCGCGTCCGTCGATTCGCGGTTCGCCCGCCAGAATGCGGCCGCGCACGACGCGCGACTCAATGTCGAAAATCATGTTCCGAATCTTGACCGCGTCGATCTCGGCTTCTTCCGCGTGCAGTTCCGCGACGGCTTTTTCCGAAATCTCTTTGAGGCGTTGCGTACGCGCCTGTTTGCCCGTGATGTGGAAAGCTTCGCGGATATCCGCTTCGACGAGCGCGTTCAAACGCGCGATCAGGGCTTCGTTCTTCGGTTCCGGCGACCAGTCCCATTCGGGCTTCCCGGCTTCGTCGACGAGTTCGTTGATCGCGTCGATCGCCGTCTGCATCTGCTCGTGACCAAAAACGACCGCGCCGAGCATGACGTCTTCGGGAAGAATGTCGGCTTCGGATTCGACCATCAGGACGGCGTCGCGCGTTCCGGCGACGACGAGGTCCAGACGGCTGGTGCTCTTCAACTGCGACAGCGACGGGTTCAGCACGTAATTCCCGTCGATGTATCCGACGCGCGCCGCACCGATCGGGCCGTTGAACGGGATGCCCGAAATCGCCAGCGCGGCGGACGCGCCGATCAGCGCGGGGATGTCCGGGTCGACTTCGGGATTGACCGAGACGACCATCGCGACGACCTGGACTTCGTTGTAGAGACCGTCGGGGAACAGGGGGCGTATCGGACGGTCGATCAGCCGGGAGGTCAGGATTTCCTTTTCGGAAGGCCGGCCTTCACGTTTGAAAAAGCCGCCGGGAATCTTGCCGGCGGCGTAGGTCTTTTCGACGTAATCGACGGTCAGCGGGAAAAAATCCTGACCCGCTTTGGGCGACTTGTTGCCGACGACGGAGACGAGCACGACGGTCTCGTCCATCGAGACGAGCACGGCGCCGTCGGCCTGACGGGCGACTTCTCCCGTTTCAAGCGTAACCTGGCGCGCGCCGTAGGCAAATGTTTTCTTTTTGGCTGTGATAGGCATTTTATCCTCTCTCAATGATTCAGTCTGTAATCCGGTCCTGCCCGGACGGACGCGCCGCCCGGACAAAACGCAAACAGCGACCTTCTCCCTTGCGGAGAGGCCGCTGCGTGTTCATTCCATTCGCTTGCATTCCGACCGCGCCGCGGTTCGGCGCCGGCGTCACTTGCGCAGGCCGAGGCGTTGAATCAGCGCGCGATAAGAATCCACGTTCGTGCGCTTCAAATAGTCGAGCAATTTACGACGGCGACTCACCATGCGCAAGAGTCCGCGGCGCGAATGGTGGTCCTTGGCATGTAGCTTGAAATGCGCGGTCAGGTCATTGATGCGGGCGGTCAACAAGGCCACCTGAACTTCCGAAGAGCCGGTATCACCGCTTGCGCGCTGATAATCGGCCATAATCTGTGCTTTTTGCGCGACAGTAATCGCCATGTCAAACTCTCTTCTTGTAAAAACGACGCCGCCCCGGTTTGATAGAGCAAGCGCCCGATTGATGAAAACGCCGAACGAAGAATTTATCGGCGAACAAGGGGGAAGGATTATAGCGCGGCGTCCTCGGTGCGACAAGGCCATCTGATAGACTGAGGACAGAAGACAGAAGATAGAGAAGATAGAGGACAGAGCGGCCTTCGGCCTCAGGCATCAGGAATCAGATGTCAGGAATCAGATCAGAACTCACCCCCGACCCCTCCCTTGTCAGGGAGGGGAGACTCGTGACTCCCTCCCCTGACAAGGGGAGGGATGGGGAGGGGTTCAACTGAAAACTGATCACAAAGCGAGCGTCAGCGAGCGCTCTGTCCTCAGTCCTCTGTCTTCTGATGCGAGCGCTTGACCTCTCGAAACTCTGGATTTTCCGAAAAAGAGCAGGATTGGCGGAGTGGACGGGACTCGAACCCGCGACCCCCGACGTGACAGGCCGGTATTCTAACCAACTGAACTACCACTCCGCGCTGACTGCAATACGATCTCAAAGCCGTGATTTCGATCCCGGCGCAAAAGCGCCAAAAAAATTCCTGGCGTCCCCACGGGGATTCGAACCCCGGTACCAACCGTGAAAGGGTTGTGTCCTAGGCCTCTAGACGATAGGGACCGCGACGAAACCACTCAAAAACAACCCGCGGAATTCGCGGGCCGCCGACTTAGAGGCGCGTATTATACACGAGGATTTTTCGAGCGGCGCCGAAAGTTTGCCGTCGGTCGAATAATTTTGTGCATTGGGCGGGCCTTGGCGGGTTCGACGTACGCCGTTTTTGGAATCGTCGGACCGCCATGTTTTGGACGGGGTTTCGCTTGCGCGGAGATTCGACGCCATGTGTTCCGGTAAAATACGCCAAGTAGTAAATGAGCGACCTTCCTTGAAGAGGCGTCGGTCCGTTTTTTCGAAAATACTCCCCTTGAAAGGGAAGTTTCCAAACGGAAAGAGGTTTTACGATGAAAATGACCATCAAACGATCCATCGGGTATTTCACGGCTTGCCTGGTCGCGTTGCTGCTCGCGCCGTTTGTCTGCAAGGCCGAGGTCAATCCCCTTGCGATGGAATCCCGCGAACTGGCGCGTTCCCTGGCGAGTTTCAGCGGCGTGGGCGTTGCCCACTACCTCTCTTCGAGTCTGAATCTGAAAGATTTATTCTTCAGCTCGTTCAAATACGCCTGTCTGTTTTTTCTCCTGGCCTTGCTCGTATTGTATTTCTGCAAGAAATTCGGCTGCTTCAAGCGGGAAAACCCGCTTTGGGACAAGCTCACCACTCTATACTATCTCTATATCCCCGTGATTCTGGTGGCGTTCGGCGCGGTCTACGGCGCCCTCTCCAGCGGCGAAACGCAGGCGGTTGCAACGATCCGAAACAATATCGCGCCGTCGGCGAACCGTTTTCTCATCAAGGCGATCGGCGATTTCTTGCCGGAAGCGAATAAATTGCTCGGCAGCACGACGCCCCAGCAGGCGGCACAGGTGCTGAGAGACCATTTCGAGAAGGGGATCGACAAGTCGATCCAGAGCGGCGTGGGAAATCTGAACGCGGTTTGGGAAAAACTCCCGGACAGCGCGCGCAGTTTCGTCGTCGATATATGCGTGGCGGTCCTGGTCGACAAATTGGCAGAATACGCCGGGACGAATCGTGGCGAAGTCATGCAGGGATGGAATATCGTAAAAAGAGCACCCTTCCTCGAGCTGATCCACAAGGGCGGCGACCTCTTTGGCGACTACGCTGCCAAGAAAGTCGGTTCCGTGATTCGCACGTATCGCATCGTCGCGGAAGTCTTCCTCTTCCTGGCGCTGCTCGTCCCGGTCGCGGACGTGGTGATTGCACGCCGAAGGCGGACGGCAAGCGCTGCGGCGGCCATTGAAGAGGCAGCACGCGCAAGCGATTAGGAACGAAGCTTCGTGCCTGCCTCCAGCGCTTTTGGGAGAGGTTTGGCTTTCCCGCAAAAAGTCGAAAAGTTTTACGAATGAAAGTTCTGGCGATTGAAACGGCGGCCGACCCCGCGACCCTCGCGCTCTGGGTCGGCGGGGCGCTTTTCGTTCGCCGTTCTCTGGAAGGTCACTCGAATTCGTCGACCCTGCTCCCGATGTTGTCGGACTGCCTGCGCGACGCGGAAATCGGTCTGGACGACCTGGACGGCATCGCGTTCGGTCAGGGACCCGGTTCGTTTACGGGTCTGCGCGTCGCTTGCGGTCTGGCTTTGGGCCTGTCCGCCGCGCGCGCGACGCCGCTGCTCGGCGTCGGGACTCTCGACGCGATGGCATGCCTCACCCGATCAAAGCGTGTGCTCGCGCTTCTCGACGCGCGCATGGGGGAAGTCTATGCCGGATTTTTTGTCGATGGCGTGCGCCACGGCGAAATCGGCGTCTACTCCCCCGAAAACCTCCCGCTTCCGTCGCAGGGGGGCTGGCTCGCGTGCGGAAACGGTTTGAATATCCCCGGCGTCCGCGAGCGTCTGGCGCCCTTCGTCGACGCGTGGAGGCCGGAGATCGCGCCGCACGCCGAAGGCATCGCGCGTCTCGCGGTGGCGCGTTTTGCGGCGGGAGAACGCGCCGACCACCCGGAGGCGAGCTTGCTTTACGTACGCGACAAGGTTGCAAAGACACTCGCCGAGCGCGAGGCCGAAGGGAGAAACTCTTGAGCGATTCTTCGACTCAATCTCCCGCCGTTTTTTCGCCGATGAGCGCCGAGGACGTCGACGAGGTGCTTTCGATCGAGCTTCGCGTCCACGCCGCCCCGTGGGGGCGCGGCCATTTCATGGATTCGGTCGCAAGCGACCAGATTGCGAAAGTATGCCGTGTCGATGGCGTGCTCGTCGGGTATTTCGTCATGATGCTCGCCGTCGATGAAGCACACCTGCTCACGCTGGGTGTCGCCGGGAAATTCCAGGGAATCGGTTTCGGCGCGCGCCTGCTGCGCCACGCGATGGATTTGGCGCGACGCGGCGGGATGGACTCTTTTTTTCTGGAAGTACGCCCGTCGAACGCCCGCGCGCTGGCCTTGTACAGGAATTACGGATTCCAGCGCGTCGGCGTTCGGCGCGCGTATTATCCGGCGCAGGACGGCGTGCGCGAAGACGCGCTGGTGATGCGTATATCGCTCGAAGAAATCGTCGCATGACGCCTTGCCCCAGCCGTCCTCCCTTTGCCGACTCGCCTTGCCGTACTACAATCGTCCTCGGCTCGTCTCCTTGGGGAGGCACGAAGGATTTGGAAAAGGGATGAAACTCTCGCGCCGGGAAATACTCGATGAAATGGGCGTCTCGCCGTACTGGATACTGCGCGCGCCTTCGGGAGTGTCGGGAGTGTCAGGAGTCTTGCGCTCCGAAAAACGCGCGCAACGCGCCGAAGACGCGGCGCTTCCAGAAGAGGCGCCACCCGACCCCGCGTCCGGCGAATTCCGGCAATCGCACCCCCCGGCGAGTCTCCCGCCCATTGACGCCACGCGCGATGCGAACGATTCCAAGGATTCCAACGCTTCCAACGCTTCCAACGATTCCGGCGTCTCCCATGCTTCCCACGCTGCGCGCGCCGACGAAATCTCTGGAATGGGGTGGGATCAACTGCGCCGGAGCATCGCCGATTGCCGCGCGTGCGGCCTGTGCGCCCAACGCAAGCAGGCGGTTCCCGGCGTCGGCGACGAGACCGCGGCGTGGATGTTCATCGGCGAGGGGCCGGGCGCGGAGGAGGACGCGCACGGCGAGCCTTTCGTCGGTCAGGCGGGGAAGCTGCTCGACGCGATGCTGTCGGCGCTCGACTTGAAACGCGGTGAAGACGTATACATCGCCAATGCCGTAAAATGCAGACCACCGGGAAACCGGACGCCCGAAGCCTCGGAACTGGCGGCGTGTTTCCCCTATTTGAAGCGGCAGATCGAACTCGTTTCACCCAGCTTGATCGTATTGCTCGGACGGGTCGCCGTCTCTTCGGTGCTCGGATCCGAAAGCACCTTGTCGGGCCTGCGCGGGAAGCGTCTGCGTTATACGGAAGGTCGAATCGACATTCCCGTCGTCGTGACCTACCATCCCGCGTATCTGCTCAGAAACCTGCCCGACAAGGCCAAGGCTTGGGAGGATTTGTGTCGCGCGCGCGAGTTGATGCGGACTTTTTAGGCGAATGAGGCGAATTTTCGGGAAAGTGCGAAAAATCACAGAGTCCGGCGGTACGAAACATGCTAATAATCTAGTTAATGGAAAGCGAGCGGCGTTCTCCCCGAGCGAAAGCCTCGGAAAGCGCTTCCGGATCGGTTTTTGCAAGCAGGGTGTCGTACCATGAGCGATAATGCCGGACAGAGGGTTCTGGTTTATGCCATAGTGTCGGGGATTGGCGCCGACAGCGTCGATAAGGACGAAGACAACAATCCGGTCAAACGCCGTTTGAACCGGGTCGATCGCGTCATCGCGGCGTACCAGGGCGAGGTCGTCGATCGCTCGCCGTACAGTTATTGCGCGGCATTCCGTACCGCCGATACCGCCGTACTCGCCGCGTGCGAGATGCAGCACCGTTGCAGCAGTCTGCCGCAGCAGTTCAAGCGCCACGTCTCGCTCCGCGTCGGAATTCATCCTGAGTCGGACACGCCCAACGCCGCGAACGAAAACGCCGAAGGTCTCGCCGTTCTCGACAACGGCATCGTCGCTTCCGAAAACGTCATCGCGGCGAGCAACCCTGAGTTGCACGCGCTCGCGTCCCCGCTGAAAGCCCCCTCGATCGACATCCCGGTTTTTTCCGTCGACTGGCGCCTCGAGATTCCGATGGGGGTGATGAACGGCGATCTGATCGTTTCGACCCCCGTCGGGGATGGACAGAAAAACCCCAAGCCCGCAAAGGCGAAAAGCGTTTTTCTGAAGCTCAGCTATAAAGAGAAAAAGATCGAACTGACGCGCGACATTCCCGTCGTCTCGCTGGGACGCGACCCGCAGAACGACCTGGTTTTCGAGAACGACTTTCTCGTTTCGAGGAACCATTGCCGAATCGAATGGCGCGCCGGGAGGCTCGTTCTGACCGATACGAGCACCAACGGCACGAGCGTCACCGACGAGCACGGAAAGGAAGTACTGATCAGGAAGTCATCGATCGACATCAGCGGAAAAGGGTTGATCCTCCTCGGACGCACCTTCCCTGGCGATCTGGGCTGCGGTGTCCATTTCGAGACTTGCTGAGGGGAGTACAGAGGACAGAAGACAGAGGACTGAGCGGCCTTCGGCCTTAAGTAGTCAGTTGTCTGTAATCAGAAGGAGCGTCCCATCCGACATCTGACGACTGAAAACAGATCACAAAGCGAACGCAGTGAGCGCTCTGTCATCAGTCCTCTGTCTTCTGTCCTCAGCCTCGGACCCCGCGCCCGAGCAGATACAATTCGGCGCTCCGGTCGCGCGAGGCGTCGGGCTTTCGGGTCGAGACCGTCACGAACGCGAGGCGCATCGCTTTTACGAAGGCGTCGAAGCCGTGCCCCTGGAAAACCTTGACGAGGAAGGCGCCGTCGGGCTTCAGGTGCGCGCGCGAAAACTCGAGACCGAGTTCGGCGAGGCGCATCATCCGCGCTTGGTCGGTGAGCGCGATTCCTGAAATATTGGGCGCCATGTCCGAAAGGACGAGTCCGGGCTTCTCTGTGTTCAGACGGCGCTCGACTTCTTCCAGAGTCCCGGCGTCGCAAAAATCTCCCTGGATAAAATCGACGCCTTCGATCGGCGCCATCTCAAGGAGGTCGAGCGCGACGACCCTGCCCTTCCCCCGCAAGCGATTCGCTGCGACCTGCGACCATCCGCCGGGTGCCGCGCCCAGGTCGACGACGTTTTCACCGGGGCGGATGAGGCGGTCCCGGTCGTCGATCTCGATGAGTTTGAACGCGGCGCGCGAGCGGTAGTCTTGCGCTTTCGCGCGATGGACGAAAGCGTCGCTGACGTGTTCGCGCATCCAGGCTTTGCTCGTCCGGCTCCGCGCCATTTATCGAGAGTCCCTGAAGATGCTTTGAGCTTAAGCCGCGCGCGGGAGGACGATTGCGTACGTGGCGTCACCGCGTCTTTTCAGGGCTTCGGTCATTCGTAGCGAACGTCCAGGAGTTCGTATTCGCGCAAACCGCCCGGTGTGCGCACTTGCGCCACGTCGCCCGCGGATTTTCCGATCAGCGCGCGGGCGATCGGCGAGTTGATCGATATTTTTCCGTGCTTGATGTCCGCTTCGTCTTCTCCGACGATTTGATACGTGACGCGCGCGCCGCTGTCCTGGTCTTCGAGTTCGACCGTCGAAGCGAAGACGCAGCGTCCGCCGGCGTCGAGCAGATTGGGGTCGATGACCTGGGCGTTCGAGAGTTTGCTCTCGATTTCCTGGATGCGTCCTTCGATGAACGCCTGACGCTCCTTCGCGGCGTCGTATTCGGCGTTTTCCGAGAGGTCGCCCTGCGAACGCGCTTCGGCGATCGCCGTGATCACGCCGGGGCGGTCGATCGTTTTGAGGTGACGCAATTCGGCGCGAAGGCTCTCGGCGCCCTTGATCGTCAAAGGTGTCTTGCTCATGATTCACTCGCTTGCGAAAAAAAACCAGGCTCTCTGAAACTGCGACGATTTTTCGTCAGCTCAGCCTGGCGTGCAGGGACTGAATGGAATAGACCGTCAGCCCTCCCCTGTTTTTGATACCGACAGCCGCGGCTTCGGCGCCCCATAAAGTCGTGTATATCGTGACGCGCGCCGACAGGCTGGATGTTCTGATCGACCGCGAATCGCTGATCGTCTGTCTCTTTTCATCGACCGTGTTGATGATGAGCGAGATCTCGTTGTTCTTGATCATGTCCACGATATGCGGACGGCCTTCGGCGACCTTGTTGACGACGGAAACCGGAATCCCCACCGCCGAAAGCGCCGCCGCCGTGCCGCGCGTCGCGAGGATGGAGAAGCCCATCGCGTGGAATTCGGCGGCGACGGCCGCGACCTTCGGCTTGTCCGAATCCCGGACGCTGATGAAAACGCGGCCCGAGGTCGGCATTTTGACGCCCGCGCCGAGTTGGCTTTTGACAAACGCCTCCTCGAACGAGAAGCCGACGCCCATCACTTCGCCGGTCGATTTCATCTCCGGCCCAAGGATCGTGTCGACGCCCGGAAACTTGCTGAACGGGAAAACGGCTTCCTTGACCGAAAAATACGGCGGGACGATCTCGCGGGTGACGCCCTGGCTCGCCAGAGATTTCCCCGCCATGCAGCGCGCGGCGATTTTCGCGAGTTGCAGCCCGGTTGCCTTGGAAACGAAGGGTACGGTGCGGGAGGCGCGCGGATTGACTTCGAGAACGTAGACCTCGTCGTTCTGAATCGCAAACTGGACGTTCATCAAACCGCAAACGTTCAGGCTTCCCGCCATCAGGCACGTCTGGCGGCGCAACTCGTTTTGAACGCATTCCGAAAGCGTATAGGGCGGCAGGGAACACGCCGAGTCGCCGGAATGCACGCCCGCCTGTTCGATATGCTCCATGACGCCGCCGATGATGACTTCTTTCCCGTCGGAAAGCGCGTCGACGTCGACTTCGCAGGCGTCGTTCAAAAAGCGGTCGAGCAGTACCGGCGAATCGTTCGAGACCATGACCGCCTCGCGCATATAGCGTTCGAGGTCGCGCGCCTCGTGCACGATTTCCATCGCGCGGCCACCGAGCACGTACGAGGGGCGGACGACGAGCGGGTAGCCGATCTCGTCGGCGAGCCGCAGCGCGTCGGACTCGGTCCGGGCGGTGCGGTTGGGCGGCTGCTTGAGCCCGAGCGTGTTGAGCAACTGCTGGAAGCGCTCGCGGTCCTCGGCGGCGTCGATCATGTCGGGCGACGTTCCGATGATCGGGACGCCGTTTGCTTCGAGGTCGCGCGCGAGCTTCAGCGGCGTCTGCCCGCCGAACTGGACGATCACGCCGTCGGGCTTTTCGACCGCGACGATTTCGAGAACGTCTTCGAGCGTCAGCGGTTCAAAATACAGACGGTCGGACGTGTCGTAGTCGGTCGAAACCGTTTCCGGGTTGCAGTTGACCATGATCGTTTCGTAGCCGTCCTCGCGCAACGCCAGCGCGGCGTGTACGCAGCAGTAGTCGAATTCGATCCCCTGCCCGATGCGGTTCGGGCCGCCGCCCAGCACCATGATCTTCTTGCGGGAACTCGGCCTCGCCTCGCACTCGTCCTCGTAGGTCGAATACAAATACGCCGTTCCGGTCTCGAATTCGGCGGCGCAGGTATCGACGCGCTTATAAACGGGCCGAATTCCCATCGCGTGACGGCGCGCGCGCAGCTTGGCGTCGGTCGTCTTCAGAAGGTAGGCGAGACGGCGGTCGGAGAATCCCTTGCGCTTGAGTTCGCGCAAGGACGGCGCGTCCAGCTCGTCGAGCGCCATATCGTCGAGGCGCATTTCGATCTGGATAATGTCTTCGATCTGCGCCAGGAACCACGGGTCGATGCGCGTGAGCGCGTACACTTCGTCAAGCGTGAAGCCGTTTTCGAAGGCGTCGCCGACGTACCAGATGCGTTCCGGGCCGGGTTCGCCGAGTTCGCGTTCGAGTTCCGCGCGGTCCGTCGTCCGCTGGTTCATTCCGTCGACGCCGATCTCCATGCCGCGTAGCGCTTTTTGGAAAGATTCCTGGAAAGTGCGGCCGATGGCCATCACCTCGCCGACCGACTTCATCTGCGTCGTCAGGCGCGAATCGGAGGTCGGGAATTTCTCGAAAGCGAAACGCGGCGCCTTCGTCACGATGTAGTCGATCGAGGGCTCGAAGGACGCGGGCGTCCTGCCGCCGGTGATTTCGTTGGCGAGTTCGTCGAGCGTATAGCCGACGGCGAGCTTGGCAGCGACCTTGGCGATCGGGAAACCCGTCGCTTTGGACGCCAGCGCCGAAGAGCGCGAAACGCGTGGGTTCATCTCGACGATGATCATCCTGCCGTCAGCCGGACAGACCGCGAACTGGACGTTCGAACCGCCGGTGTCGACGCCGATCTCGCGCAGCACCGCGATCGCGGCGTCGCGCATGATCTGGTATTCCTTGTCGGTCAGCGTTTGCGCCGGAGCGACGGTGATCGAATCGCCGGTGTGCACGCCCATCGGGTCCAGGTTTTCTATCGAACAGACGATGATGCAATTGTCCTTCCTGTCGCGGACGACCTCCATCTCGAATTCTTTCCAGCCGATCAAGGACTCTTCGATCAGGAGTTCGTGCGTCGGGCTGGCGTCGAGGCCGCGTTTACAGATTTCGGCGAATTCTTCCTGGTTGTAGGCGATCCCTCCGCCCGACCCGCCCATCGTAAACGACGGACGGATGATCACGGGGAAACCGATCGCCGCCTGAACCTGCTGCGCCTCTTCCATCGAATGCGCGATTTTCGAAAGCGCCGTGCCTAGCCCGATCCGCGTCATCGCGGACTTGAATTTTTCGCGGTCCTCGGCCTTGTCGATCGCCTCGCGGGACGCGCCGATCATCTCGACGCCGAATTTTTCGAGGACGCCGTAACGCGCGAGGTCGAGCGCGCAGTTGAGCGCCGTCTGTCCGCCCATCGTCGGAAGCAGGGCGTCGGGACGCTCGGTCTCGATGATCTTCTCGATCGACTGCCAGGTGATCGGCTCGATATACGTCACGTCGGCCATTTCGGGGTCGGTCATGATCGTCGCCGGGTTCGAATTGACGAGGACGACGCGGAAACCCTCCTCGCGTAGCGCCTTGCACGCCTGCGCGCCCGAATAGTCGAATTCGCACGCCTGACCGATGACGATCGGGCCGGCGCCGATGATCAGAATGCTTTTGAGGTCGCTACGCCTGGGCATGGCTTATCTTTCCGCGGGGGTTTCCCCGCTCCTTTTCGCGCGCATCATCGTGATGAAGCGTTCAAACAGATACGCGGCGTCGTGCGGCCCCGGGCTCGCTTCGGGGTGCCCCTGAAAAGAGAACGCGGGCGCGTCGGTGCGCGCGACGCCCTGGAGCGTCCCGTCGAACAGGGAAACGTGCGTCGCCTTGAGGTTCGGCGGCAGCGACTCCGCGTCGACGGCAAATCCGTGGTTCTGGCTGGTGATCACGACTTCCTGCGTATCGAGGTCCTTGACCGGATGGTTTGCGCCGTGGTGGCCGAACTTCATCTTGCGCGTCTTCGCGCCGGAGGCGAGCGCGAGCAACTGGTGCCCGAGGCAGATGCCGAAAATCGGCGTCTTTTGGGTGAGCAGCCCGCGTATCGTCTCGATCGCGTAAGCGCAGGGTTCGGGGTCGCCGGGACCGTTCGACAAGAGCACGCCGTCGGGGCGGTAGGCGAGCACATCGGACGCCGGCGTCTTCGCGGGGACGACCGTCACGCGGCATTTGTACGACGAAAGCATACGAAGGATGTTGCGCTTGACGCCGTAGTCGAGGACGACGACGTGGAATTCGGACTTCCCGGCGGCAGAGAATCCGCCGCGCAAGGACCACCCGGCTTCGTTCCACTCGTAAGGTGCGTCGACGCTGACCTCCTTGGCGAGGTCCATCCCCGCGAGTCCGGGGAAAGCGCCCGCCTTTGCGACCGCGTCCGCCTCGGCGGCGGGGTCAAAAGCTTCGATACACCCCGCCTGCGCGCCTTTTTCGCGCAGGATGCGCGTGAGGCGGCGCGTATCGATCCCGGCGATCGCGACGATCGCGTGTTCTTTCAGGAAGTCGGGCAGGCTGCACTGCATACGCCAGCTTTCGGCGCGGATCGGCAAATCGCGGACGATGAGGCCGGAGGCGAAAAGCCCCTGAGATTCGATGTCTTTGTCGTTGCACCCGGTATTGCCGATGTGCGGATGCGTCAGCGTAACGATCTGCCGCGTATAGGAAGGGTCGGTAAGGATTTCCTGATATCCGGTCATCGCCGTGTTGAAAACGACCTCACCGACGACCGAGCCTTCGAATCCGATCGAATAGCCACGGAAAACCGTACCGTCCGCGAGCGCCAAAATCGCAGGCGGAAATGAAGGCAAGAAGGACACGAGACGCTCCTGATCGGTCGATTGGACAAACAAAAGCGGGAAGCCTCGCGGCGCTCCCGCTTGAACCTCGATTCAAGTGTCAATTATAGCACGCCGATCAGGAATCAGGTATCGGATGTCAGGAATCAGGAATCAGATCAATTACCGGCGGCTTCGCCGCCGATCAGGAATCGACGAAACACCGATCGGTTTTCATCTGTCTCCTGTCTCCCGTCTCCTGATCCCTGATTCAGTGCAACATGGACTGGACGACTTCCCGCGACAGCCCCGTGATCTGGACGACCACGTCCACTGGATGACCGAGATTGATCAGGCTCCGGGCAACCGAGCGTTTCTCTTCTTCACGGCCTTTTTGCAGGCCTTTTTCCAGACCCTCTTCCAGGCCTTCTTCCCTGCCTTCCTCACGACCCTCTTCCCATCCTCGCATTTCTCCTGCATGTATTTGCGCGGAGATGTCGCGGCGCAGCTTTTCCCGCGAGTCGGCGAGCATCCGCGCGCGTTCGTCTTCTGTGAGCGCGAGTAGCTTCACTACCGCTTTCTTTACTTGCGGGTTCTTTTTTGCGAGCATCGTGAGTTCCTCCTTTTCTTGCGCGGATAGGAATTTCATCCAGTCCCATAG
>JAISAZ010000020.1 GCA_031266435.1 Accumulibacter sp. | reverse complement strand
AGCGCGACGATCGGGAGCGACGCGAAGCGCCCGCCGCGCGCGCGGATCGCCGCCGTCGTTTCGACGCCGTCCATTTCGGGCATCATGTGATCCATGAAGACGAGGTCGTAGTCGTTTTCCTCGATGCGGCGAATCGCGTCTTCGCCGGACGCCGCCGTGTCGGTCTTGATCCGGTAGAGGACGAGGAGTCCCTCGGCGACCTTCAGGTTGCTCGGGAAGTCGTCGACGATGAGGACCGACGCGTCCGGCGCGATGAAGCTCGCGCGCTGCGTCGTGACGCGCCTCGCCGCGATGGCGACTTGCCCCATCGGCGTCCAGGCGCCGACCGACTGGGCGATCGTCGCAGTGAAGACCGTCCCGAGTCCGTATTCGCTCGTCACATTGATGTCGCCGCCCATCGCGCGGCAGAGGCTCCGCGCGATCGTCAGGCCGAGCCCCGTCCCCTCGATCCCGCTCGTGCGCTTTTCGTCGAGCCGGACGTAGTCGTCGAAGAGCTTCGGCATGTCTTCCTGCTTGATTCCGATCCCGCTGTCGGCGATGGAGAAGGAGAGGAGGATCGTGTCTGCGGTGATGGGGGTTCCGTGCGCGGAGAATTTGACGAAGCCGCGGTCGGTGAATTTCACCGCGTTGCCGAGCAGATTGAGCAGAATCTGCCGGATGTGGTTGGCGTCGCCGGTCATCACACCGGGGATCGACGGCGAAATCTCGGTGATCAGCTTGAGCGGCCTTTCGAGGATACGGATGTGGATGATCGTCAGAATGTCCGAGAGGATCGACGCCATTTGGTAGGGCGCCTGGACGAATTCCATGCGTCCCGACTCGATCTTCGAGAAGTCGAGGATGTCGTTGATGATCGCGAGAAGGTTTTCCCCGGCGATCTTGATGTCCGCGATGTGTTCGAGCGCCTTCGGCTGACCGAATTCGCGGTACGCGAGTTCCGAGAGGCCGATGATCGCGTTCATCGGCGTGCGGATTTCGTGGCTCATCCGCGCGAGAAAAAGACTTTTCGCCGTGCTGGCGATTTCGGCGCGTTCCTTGGCCTTGGCGAGGTCGGTGACGTCGTAGAGGAGCAGGATATAGCCGCCGACGTAGTTGTCGTAGCCCGCCATCGGCGTGATGTAGACGGAATAGACGGCGCTCTCGTCGCCGTTCTCGGCGCGCAGCGCGATTTCGGTGCGCACGACTTCCATGTCGTGGCAGGCTTCTTCGAGCATTTCGTCGATCGGGACGAAGGAAAAGGAGTTTTTGAAGTTCAGCCGGGCGATGTCTGAAAACATCCTGCCCTTGATCGTTTCGAAATCCGGGATTCCGGCGACCCTCAGGAATTCGTCGGTGCAATACGCGAGGCGGCTCTTTTGGTCGAGCAGCAGAATGATGTTGAGGCTGTTCTTGAGGAGCATGTTGAGGTACTGTTCCTGCCGTTCTTTTTCCGCCTGCAGGATCGAATAGAAGCGCGCGTGCGTTCGGGAAACCGAATCGGCGAGTTCCATCGCGCTTTTCATCGCGGTGATCTCGCGCTTCAACTTGCGTATTTGCGTTTTCAACGCCGCGACGGACGCGTCGTCGTTTTCCACGCCGGTTTCCGTAGCGCCGAACGCCGCCGGTGCGGCGAAATTATTTTCAGTCATACTATTATTCACAGTGAAACCAACTCCGGTTTGATCCCATTTTCAGTTCCTCCCTGGTCGACTTTGCCTTGCGGTACGAGGAGTCCTGTGAAGCGGCTCGGCATCGAAGCATGAGGCCGCCGATTTCGTCATCGGCAGCGGCGCGGTACAAGCCTTGCGGCGCCCTGGGAAAGGGCTGTCGTCGTTTGCGTTCAGAATAAACACGTTGTCATTGAAAAGTTGTGAAAACGGTTGACCCACCGGTTCTCGCTGTTTTTCACCGGGCAGATTTCTCCCCCCGAATACGCGAACTGGAAAGAAAGCGAGTTTCCGATGGCCTTGGTGATTTCCTTCATCTCCCACTCCGCGGCGGCGCCGAGCGTCCATTTCCGGCTCGTGCAGGAAAAAATCAGGGCATTTTCGGCGCTTCGCTCCGACGCGACCTGCGCGAGCGCCTTTTCCACGGACTGGACGACAAAATCCGCGTCGGCGTCGGAGAAGCCGACTTTCACCCGCCTGGGCATGTTGCCGCACACGATGATATACCCCTCCTTCGTCGCGCTGCTGGCGCAACGCGCGATCCGCGTGCCGTCGTTCAGCGACAGAATGAAAGGGAAGGAAGCGATCCCGGGCGAAATTTCACCGTGCTCGGCCAAGCCGATCGATTCGAGATAGACGACTGGCGAAACATTGTTGATGCGCAGAATCCGGTTCCCTTCGGCCAGCGTGACGATCGCCCTCTGGCAGATCTCTTTTTCTCCCGGCAGGTCGGTGATGAAAAAGCGAGGATTCACTTCGCCGAAAAGGGCGACGAGGACAAGAGCGTTCGCGCCGTACTTGCCGTTCGCGCACGTTCCGATCCCGGAAAAATTCGACGTGTGGGTGAAAGCGAGCGAACCGAAAATCGGCACACCGCCGGAGGCGGAATCGAGGAGCGTGACGAAATCGTCGCCCCCCATTCTTTCCGTGAAAGGGGCGAAGGCGAGGAGCAGCGCGGGTTTGCCCATCGCGGGCGGCGCGACGCGCGCGTAGAGTTCATGCACGGGTCTGACAGGATTTTCGGCGATCGGCGCGCTGATTCCCGCGTTGAATGCGACATCGTCGCTCGTGAGAACCGCGACGGTAAACATCATGTCGCCGAAAATGTTCCGGGTCGCGGCGTTCGGTGTCGTGTATCCGGCGGTGGCAAAGGGCAGGGCTTCGTCGACGGCTTTGAGTACGTCCGAATCCAGAAATTCTGGATGGAATGTAAATATTCCGACCGCGTTCTTGAGCAGACGGTTTCCGAGATCGAGCTGTTCGAGCAACTCCGCGACGGCGGCGTCCGCCTCGTCGATCTTGAGCGTGTGGGCTGTGAGTATTTTTATCATGGGTTTTTGTGCGTTACATGTGGTACCGACGCATAATCCCGTTCATGAAACGTCCGTGACTCAAAAAACACGCAAGGGGTCGCGCCCAAGGCGTGGCAGGACAAAGAACGGAACACCTCATCCCGCGCCGCAACAAACGGCGCTGGCGAAATCTTCAGGCCCGAAGATGAAAACCAAACCGGCACCGGAAAGTCCGGCGCCTTTCATCTCGGCCGGTATCGCCATCCTACTAAAACAGGCAGGTGATCATTGTAAAATTATGAAAACGGTTAACCCATAGGCCCTCCCGGTTCTTTACGGGGCAGATTTCGCCGCCCGAATACGTGAGTTGGTAAGAGAATCTCGCGCCGAGACAACGGGCGATCTCCTTCATTTCTTTCTCCATCGCGATGCCGAGCATCCAGCGGCGGCTCGCGCAGGAAAAAACAAGAGCGTTTCCGGCGCCCGACTCGGTCGCGGCGCGCGCGATCATTTCTTTCGTCGAGTGGACGACGAAATCCGCGTCGGCGGCGGAAAAAAGGACATTTGCGCCTTCGGGCGCGTCGCCGTAGAACAGGATATCACCTTCTTCCGAAACCTTGCGAGCGAATCGCACGATCTGCGTCCCGTCCTTCAGGGTCAGGACGAAAGGAAAGGACGTGACCGCGAGGGCAATCTCGCCCGCCTCGTCGTCGGCGGAAAGGCCGATCGAGTCGAGATAATCGAGCGGGGGCAGGCCGTTGATGCCCTGGAGGCGGTTCTTTACGGATCGCGTGATCACGGCCTTCTCGTGCAAACCGCGTTCGTGCGGGATCGTCGTCGTGAAAAAGTGCGGCTCGACCTCGCCGAAGAGCGCGACGAGCGCGAACGCGTCGGTGCTTCGAACGCCGTTCGCGTACGTTTCGATTCCCGAAAAGTCTGTAAGATGCGTGAAAGCCAGCGCGCCGAACAGGGGAACGCCGCCGGAAGCCGCGTCGATCGCCGCGATGAGATCGTCGCCGCCGACGTTCTCGACGACCGGGGCGAACGCGATGAGCAGCGCCGGCCTCCCCGTTTCGGGCGGCGCGACGCGCGCGTAAAGCTCGCGCGCCGGTTGACACGCATCGTCGGTGATATTTGCGCTCATCCCCGCGCGGAAGACGACGGTATCGCTCGTGAGCACCGAGACGGTGAGCAGCATTTCGCCGAGGGCGCCCTGGACGGAAGTGCAGGACGTCGTTCCGCCGACCACGTCGAAGGGCAAGGCCTTCGAGATCGCCTCGACGATGTTCGAGGCGAGGAATTCGGGATGAAACGAGATGAAGCCGACCGCGTTCGCAAGCCGTCGTGAATCGAGTTCGAGTTGCGCGAGCACTTCAGTGACGGCGGCGGCGGCATCGTCGACTTCGCGCGTATAAGCTGTAAGCATCCTGATCATGGAGGCTCCGTCGGTCGGTGCGCTTTGCACGGGGGTGTGTGCGAAGCGCGTGCGTTCTCCGCCGAAAGCGTTTGGCGACCGGCGGCGGCGCGGGCCGGATTCACCGCGCGCCGAAGGGGGGTTCCACGCGTCGCGCGCATCGCGTCAAAACGCGCACGCGATCAGCGTGAAGCTGTGAAAATTGTTGACCATTTCACCCTTGCTGTTCTTCACGGGGCAGATCTCGCCGCCCGCGTACGCGAAGTGATACGAGAGCAGGTAGCCGATATCGCGCCCGATTTCCATCATTTCGGCGTCCTCGTCCTCGGCGAGCGCCCAGCGGCGCCCTGTACACGAGAAGATCAGGACGTTCTCCGCGCTCGACTCGGCGACGACCTGCGCGATCGTATTTTTCGTCGATTCGACGACGAAATCCGCGTCGATCTGCGAAAAACTCACGCGCACGCCCTGGGGAACGTTGCTGAAAGACAGGATATAGCCCTCGTCGGTGACTTTGTATACGGCGCGCACGACCTTCGAACCGTCTTTCAAGGTCAGCGTGAAGGGATAGTTTGCGACACCGGCGGTGAACTGGTTTCTTTCAACGAGGCCGACCTTTTCGAGGTAGTTGATCGGGACGAAACCGTTGATGCGCCGAATCTGGTTTTTTTCGGACTGCGTGATCAGGGCGACGCCGTGTATTGCCCTGTCCTGCGGGATCGTCGTCACGTAAAAGCGCGGATTGACCTCGCCGAAGAGCGCGATGAGCGTAAGCGATCTCGCGCCGGAGACGCCGTTCGCGCACGTCGCGACGCTGGAAAGCTCTGGAAACTCATGCGTGAAGGCGAGCGTGCCGAAGAGCGGGACGCCGCCGGAGGCCGCGTCGATCGCCGTGACGAGGTCGTCGCCGGTGGCGGTGTCTACGATCGGGGCGATCGTGAAGAGCAGCGACGGCCGACCCATTTCGGGCGGGGCGACGCGCGAATAGAGTTCGGCGACGGGGCCGGTGGCATCCTCGTTGATCGCCCGGCTCATCCCCGACCGGAAGACGACGGTATCGCTCGTGAGCACCGAGAGGGTGAAGACGAGGTTGCCGGCGACGTCGGGGGACGTCGACGCGGCGGTCGTCCCGCCGATCGTATTGAAGGGCAGCGCCTTCGAAACGGCTTCGACGACGCCCGAAGCGAGGAAGTCAGGATGAAATATGAGTATTCCAACGGAGTTCGCAAGGCGTCGGTTGTCGAGGTCGAGCTGTTTGAGCACATCCGCGACCGCGGCATCCGCGTCATGCACGTTGCGCGTAAATGCAGTCAGCATCTTAATCATGGAGTGTCCCCAATCGTGCGCTCCTTTGGCAGGGCTTTCGCGCGGAGCGCGTCTTTCACGCCTCCGCGTCGCGGGTGGTTTTTCTTCGTGTCCGGCATCGCGGTCCCCGTCAGAGCACGCACGCGATCATCGAAAAATTGTGGAAACGGTTGACCCATTGGCCTTCGCCGTTCTTTACGGGGCAGATTTCGCCGCCCGAATACATGAACTGGTACGCGAACGCGGCGTCGAGCCGCATGGCGATTTCCTTCATCTCGAGGTCGGCTTCCTTGCCGAGCACCCAGCAGCGGCTGATGCACGAGACGATCAAGGCGCTCAGGGCGCCCCGGTCGGTCGATTCCGCGAACGCGTGGGCGATCGTCTTTCCCGTCGATTCGACGACGTAATCCGCGCCGATCTCCGAAAAGCACACACGCGCGCCCTTGATGACGCTGCCGTAGCAAAGAATCGAACCGTCGTCGGCGACCTTGTACGCGGCGCGCGCGACCTGCGAGCCGTCTTTCAGCGTCAAGACAAACGGGTAGGTGATGATGTCGGAGCTGACGCGGCCCTTTGCGGCGAGGCCGATTTTTTCGAGGTAGTAGATCGGGAGGAAACCGTTGATGCGCTGGATCCGGTTTTTTTCGGCCTGCGTGATCACGGCTCTCTCGTGAACCCCGTTCTCTTCGGGGAGCGTCGTGATGTAAAAATGCGGGTCGACGTCGCCGAAAAGCGCGACGAGCGTGATCGCGTCGGTGTAGCGCCGACCGTTCGCGTAGGTCTCGATGCCGACCAGATCCTGACGATGCGTGAAGGCGAGCGACCCGAAGAGCGGGACGCCGCCGGAAGCCGCGTCAAACGCCGCGACGAAATCGTCTCCGCCGGCGTTGTCGATGATCGGGCCGACGGTGAGGAGCAGCGACGGCCGACCCATTTCGGGCGGCGCGACGCGCGCGTAGAGTTCGGCGACCGGAGATTCGGCGTCGTCGTCGACCGAGCGGCTCACGCCCGACCGGAAAACGATGGTATCGCTCGTGAGCACCGACACGGCGAGCATTCTGTCGCCGAGGTCGCCGTCGACGGCCTCGGCGGCGGTCGTCCCGCCGATCGTATCGAAAGGCAGCGCGTCGTTGATCGCCTTGACCGTATTCGACAAGAGGAAATCCGGGTGAAAAACGAGTATCCCGACCGCGTTCTTGAGGAGGCGGTTTTCAAGGTCGAGCTGCCCAAGGATCTCCGCGACGGCGGTGCGCGCGTCGTCGGAAATGCGTGTGCGAGCGGTGAGCATTTTAATCATGATAGGTCTCCGGTCCTCGGTTTTTCCTTCTCCTTTACAGCTTCGAACGATTCATCCTCTCTCGCCGGAACGCGATACGGGATGCGCCGCACATGAATTCTCCTCTATTTTCGCACAATCGGGCGTTTTCATGATAAAGCGCACGCGATCATCGAAAAATTGTGAAAACGGTTGACCTGCCGTCCGTCGCGATTTTTGACCGGACAGATTTCGCCGCCCGAGTACGCGAACTGCGAAGAGAACGAATCGCCGAGGCGGCGGGCGACTTCTTCCATTTCTCTTTCGGTCGTCACGCCGAGCACCCACCTTCGGCCCGCGCACGAAAAAATCAGGACATTCCCCGTCTTGAGCGTCGCGGCGAGGTGCGCGGCCGTTTGTCCTGTGGAATTGATGATGAATTCCGCGTCGCTGTCGGAAAAATCGAGTTCGGCGCCTTCGGGGGTATCGCCGAACGCGAGGATGTGCCCCTCGTCGGTCGTCTTGTAGACAGACCGCGCGACCTTTGAACCGTCGGTGAGCGTCAGGACGAAGGGGAAGGAAGCGATCCCGGAAATATCGCCGTTTTCGGCCAGACCGACCGATTCGAGGTAATCGGTCGGCAAGAGGTTGTTGATGCGCTGGATCCGGTTTTTCACGGCGCTCGTGATCGTCGCCCTCTGGCGGATCACGCGCTCGTCGGGGATCCCGGTCAGATAGAATTTCGTGCTGACGTCGCCGAAGAACGCGATGAGCGCGAGCGCGTCGGTGTGGTGTTCTCCGTTCGCGCAGGTTTCGATCCCCGAAAAATCCGGGAGATGCGTCGTCGCGAGCGAGCCGAACTGCGGGACGCCGCCGGAGGCCGCGTCGAGCGCACGGACGAGGTCGTCGCCGCTGACCTCGTCGAGGACAGGCGCATAGACGAAGAGCAGCGACGGCCTGCCCATTTCGCGCGGCGCGACGCGCGAATAGAGTTCGCGTATCGCGGCGTCGGGGTCGTCGGCGACCGTCTGGCTGACCCCCGTGCGGAAAACGACATCGTCGCTCGTGAGCACCGTCACGACGAGCATCAGGGCGCCCATTGCGCCTCCGATCGAGACGTTCGACGACGTACCGCCGACCGTGTCGAAGGGCAGCGCGTCGGCGAGCGCGCGGACGACGCCCGATTCGAGGAAGTCGGGGTGAAAGGAAAGGATTCCGACGGAGTTCCCGAGAAGCTGCTTGTCGAGGTCGAGCTGTTCGAGCACTTCGGAGACCGAGGCTTCCACCTCGTCGATTTCGCGTGTGTAAGCGGTCAGCATGCGTATCATTGTTGTTAACCCTCGTCTTGTTGTTGTGGTAGTGAGTTTTGTTGTTTTTTGGAGCGTGGTTTGGTGCGTGGTTTGGAACGTGGTTTTCTTCCCGCGTCCGGCGCGGGTTTGCCGCGATTTTCCGCGATCAGGCGCGCGACGGCCTCGGAGGCGCTGGAAAAGTCGGCGGTGAGGATGAGGTCGGCGACGCCCGAAACGTCGTCGCGCGATTTTCCGGGGAGCGGGAGCGCCTGGAGCTTTGCGAGCGCGGCGTCGATCGCGTCGATCGACTTTTCGTCGAGCGCGGCTTTCAAGTGCGCGAGCGTTTCCATTTCGCCCGCGATCGCGTCTTTTCCGCCGCTTCCGCCGTTTCCGCCGTCTCTGGAACGCATTTCGTCGAGCACCTCGCCGATCCTCGAAGTCAGCGTGACGATCCTCGCGCGGAAGGGGACGAGCCGCTCGTGGATCGCGGAAAACTCGCAATTCCTCCCCGCTTCTTCGAGGAAGGCCGCCGATTGCGACATGGCGTTCGCGCCGATCGTCGCGAGCGCGCTCTTCAGCGAATGCACGAGCGTCGTGAATGCGCGAACCGACGCTTCGTCAGGGGGGTTGTCCAGGAGCGCGAAACTCGCCTGCGCGTCGCGCCGGAAGGTTTCGAGCAGGGTCAGATAGCGGCTTTGCGAACCGCCGATCCGCGCGATGCCGTCGAGAACGTCGACCCCCGTGATCTCCGGGAAGACGCACTCCTCCGCAGGGGCCTCCGGCTCGTCGGCGGGCGCGTCGAGACGTTTTTCATCGGCGATCCACTTCTTCAGGACGCCGTCGAGCTTGGGAATTTCGACCGGCTTGGAGAGAAAATCGTTGAAGCCGTTTTCGAGGAACATCTCGCGCATCCCGGAAACGGCGTTGGCCGTGAGCGCGACGATCGGGAGCGACGCGAAGCGCCCGCCGCGCGCGCGGATCGCCGCCGTCGTTTCGACGCCGTCCATTTCTGGCATCATGTGATCCATGAAGACGAGGTCGTAGTCGTTTTCCTCGATGCGGCGGATCGCGTCCTTGCCCGAGAGCGAGGTATCGGTCTTGATCCGGTAGAGCGCGAGCAGGCCCTCGGC
>JAISAZ010000022.1 GCA_031266435.1 Accumulibacter sp. | reverse complement strand
GCAAGGCTCGCGTCGGCGACCGTGTAGGCGGGGATTTCGGCGGTATTCGCGTTGTCGGTATAACGCTTGCCGACATAGCGCAGCCCCAGCGAGCCTTGCCACTCGGCGAGGCGATAATGCCCCCAGAGGTTCGCCGTCTGGCGCGCGACAAGCGGCGGCATCTTGCCGTCGCGCGAGACGGCGGCGCCGTTAATCTCATCAGTCAACTCGTCGAAACGCGCTTGGAGCAGAGTATAGTTTCCTTCAAAGCGCCAGTTTTTCGTCGGCGAAATCGCGGCGCCCAATTCGACGCCCTGCGAATGCTGCTTTCCGCCCTGGACGGACAATGCCGAATTGACCGGATCGCGAGTGATGATGTCCTTCTTCTCGATGCGGAAAACGGCCGCGGTCCATTCGCCGAGACCATTCGGGAGCGTCTGCTTGATCCCGGCTTCGACTTGGCGCCCTTTCGTCAGACGATATTTTAGGTTCGTCAGATTCGAGGTGATCAAATCTGTCACGGGGTCGTGTCCCGCGCTGTACTGCGCGTAGAGATTGGTGTCGCGCGTCAGGAAGTGTGTGAGGCCGACGCGCCACGCGGTGCCGTTGACGCTCTGATTTCCAAAACTGGCTTCTCCCGGGAAGAGACCGTCACGTGAAACCTTGGAAAAATCGCGGCGTATCCCGGCCAGCAACTGCCAGCGATCATGGAATTTCCAAACGTCTTCGGCGTAAAACGCATTGAAGGTCGACGCGGTCTTCCATTTCGGCACCACCGCGTTCAATGGCGTCGTGGTACTGGTCCAGTAGTAACCGTGTTCCGGGTTCGACGCCGAGACGACCGAATTACCGCCCCAAGGAGAATTATTCGTATGCTTGAAATCGATCCGCGCGGTCTCCCACCCGAAAACGGCGCGGTGCTCCGCCGCCTTGACGACGGCTTCGAGCCGGTTCCCGGTCTGTTCGAGGTCGTGCCGGATATACAGATACTCGCTGCGTGTGACCATATTGGTCGCCGAATTCAAGGCATAACGCTCAATATTTTTCCACGTCCGCTTGGATTCGAGGCGGTACAGCTCGTTATTGATGTTCAACCAGTCGTTCACGCGCCAGTCGGCTTTCGCGCGCAGACGGAGTTCTTCGTAGCGGACGAGTGCGTCGCGTGCGTTATAGCTTTCCTTTTTCAGCGATTTGTCGATATGGCGATTGCTGTCCCAAGGCGTACCGTAGTAGCGGTCGGGGCGTTCGACGCTGTAATCGGCGATCAGGTCGAACTTCAGGTCGCTGTTCGGCTGGATGCGGAAGGTGCTCATCAATTTTCCGCCGCGCGACTCGCCGAGGTCGTGCCAGCCCTCGTTGTGGAAACCGTAGGCGTCGACGCGGTAAGTCGTGATCGGCCCCAACGCGCCGCTCGCGCCGACGCCCATGCGCTTGTAGCCGTCGGTGCCGAGTCCGAACATGACTTCCTGCCGCGATTCGCGCGTCGGCTGCTTGCGGATCGCATTGATCGTCGCGCCGACGGTACCCGACCCCAGGACGACCGACGCGGGACCGCGCACGACGTCGAAACGCTCGTACCCCCACGTGCTCGACGGGTAGTTGATCGTCCCCGACGCGGTCTGGATCCGCACGCCGTCTTCTGCGACGGCGACCGATTGCACACCGGCAAAACCACGGCTCGAAAACGACAAGCCGCCGTTTCCCGGCGACGGACGGACCGAGAGACCCGTCGTCCGTGTGATCGCGTCGATGATCTGCGTATCGCCGCGTTCGGCGATCGTCTGGCTGTCGATACTTTCAAGGCTCGCCGGAAGTTCTTTCGCGCTCAATCCCGTCCGGCTGCCGGTTTGCGAGGGCGTCGACAGGTTGAGCGTCGCTGTTTCGCGCGGCCCGACGACATCGACCGTCCTCAGAACGGGATCTCGCGCCTCCTGCGCTTGCGCTGTAATGGCACATAACATGAGAAAATACAAGGACTTCGGCTTGAAAAGCCGTTGGGGGTGAGAATTGTTTGGCATCATTCCTCTCGGTTCTCCGATTTTTTGGTCCGCGGAGTTTTCGACTCCGCAATGGTGACCCCGAGTGGAAAGCTGGAAGCTAGCCCATAAAACGCCTTTTGGCCAGCCGGCCGGCTTATCCCCGCCCCGGGGACACAGCTAAGCATTTTCGGGCCGGTCTTCTGGCTTGCCTTCTTCCTTCTTCGTCGCCTTCCCATGCGATGCTCCGCACAGTGGCGTTTTGACGAAGTCGTCAGGCTTACAGCAGCGGGGGCTGCGCCGGAATGGTTCAAACGTGTGCTGACTCTGAACGTCACCGGCTTCCCGTTTCACCCCGATCAAGAATTCAATCGAGGCACCCGAAACGGCGAAATATTACACTTTGGGGAATGTACTTGCAACAAGATCGAATCGATGCACTTCGATCATTCGCATTGCCTTGGTGTCGAAGATCGAGTAGACTTCCGCTTACATGATTGATCTCATGTAGATTGTGTAATCCTGATTAGTTCCTTTTCTGGAACTGTTGCTGCCAGACAGACTTCTGTTCTGTCTGGCAGTTTTTCTTTGGTGCTATCGTTTCTATGATGTTATGTGCCAAAATATCGCAATTTGATGAATTTTCTTCAGGGAAACAAATGCTTAGTGTTGCGAGGTCTGCACTTCGCACTCGCGTGGATGCGGTGATTCGTCGGCGGTCGCATCCGGCGCCGGGTCGATTTCCACTTCAGACGTGCGCAGTGTCCGCTTGCCGGCGCGCGCGTCCGACAGGGCATCGAAGCCCTCGTTAATCTCGGTAAACAAGTTCCGCTCTTTCATTACATCATTCCTTTTCCAGTTCATTCATACTTTGACGCCGAGTAGCAGACAGTACCGCAGTATACCGCCGATGACCGTCAAACATTGAACAGAAAGTTCAATACGTCGCCGTCCTGAACGACGTAGTCCTTGCCTTCGGCGCGCATTTTCCCGGCCTCGCGCGCGCCGAGTTCGCCGCCGCAGGCGATGTAGTCGTCAAAAGAAATCGTCTGCGCGCGGATGAAGCCGCGCTCGAAGTCGGTGTGAATGACCCCCGCGGCGCGCGGCGCGGTATCGCCGCGATGGATCGTCCAGGCTTTGACCTCTTTTTCACCCGCGGTGAAGTAGGTCTGGAGACCGAGGAGGCGGTACGCGGCGTGGACCAGGCGGTCGAGACCCGGCTCGTCGAGACCCAGGTCGGCGAGAAAAAGCGGTTTTTCTTCGTCGCCGAGCGTGGCGATTTCCGCCTCGATCGCGGCGCAGACCGCGACGACCTCGGAGTTTTCCGTCGCGGCGCAGTCGCGCACCGTCTCCAGATACGCGTTATCGGTAAAGCCGTTTTCGGCGACGTTGGCGACGTAAAGCACCGGCTTGGCGGTGATCAGGCAGAGCGGCCTGAGAAGCGCTTTTTCCGCCGACGTGAAATCGAGCGCCCGCACAGGTTTTGCCGCGTCGAGACACGCGAAGCATTTTTCGAGCACAGCGACGATCGATCGGGCGTCTTTATCGCCCGCGTTGGCGGGTTTACGGTAGCGATTGAGCGCTTTTTCGACGGTCGAGAGGTCGGCGAGCGCGAGTTCGGTGTTGATGACCTCGATATCGCGGAGCGGGTCGACGCCCCCCGATACGTGGACGATGTTGTCGTCGGCAAAACAGCGGACGACGTGAAGAATCGCGTCGGTCTCACGGATGTTGGCGAGAAACTGATTGCCGAGTCCCTCACCCTTCGACGCGCCCGCGACAAGGCCGGCGATGTCGACGAATTCGGTGACGGCGGGGACGATTCGCTGCGGTCGGGCGATATCGGCGAGTCGCTGGAGGCGTTTGTCGGGCACTTCGACGATCCCGACGGAGGGGTCGATCGTGCAAAATGGGTAATTTTCGGCGGCAGCCCCGGCCTGCGTCAGCGCGTTGAAAAGCGTCGATTTCCCTACATTCGGCAGGCCGACGATTCCGCATTTGAGACTCATGCAATCATTCCTTTATGACTCCTCTTTCGCGTGCAAAGCACGCTTGGCCGCCTCGTAATCGCCCGACGCGAAATTCTGCCACGCCAGGAGGCAGCGGTCGATCGCGCGGTCGATCAGCGGCAGTTCCTCACCGCGCGGCGCTTTGAGTACGTGCTTCAGCACCGCTTCGCGGTCGCCGGGGTGGCCGATTCCGAGACGCAGGCGCCAGAAATCGGGAGTCCCCAAGCTCGCCTGAACGTCCTTGAGACCGTTGTGCCCCCCGTTGCCGCCGCCTTGCTTGACGCGGATGCTTCCCGGCGGCAAGTCGAGGTCGTCGTGTACGACGAGGATTTCGTCGGGGAGAATGCGGTAGAAGAGCGCGAGCGCGGCGACCGAGCGACCCGAACAGTTCATGAAGGTCGCCGGTTTGAGCAGACGCAATTCGCCCCTTCTGGCGACGGCGCCGAAGAATTTTCCCTGCGGTGCCCAGGCGGCTCCAAGGTCTTGCGCGAGCCGGTCGACGAACCAGAAGCCCAGGTTGTGGCGATTGTCCTCGTACTCCGCACCGGGGTTGCCGAGGCCGACGACCAAGCGTGGAGCGGGCATGGTTCAAAAAAAGGCGGAGAGCGGTTCGACGCCGCGCGCACGGCGGCGGATTCCATTTCCGAAGTTTCCAAAACGCCCGCGCCGACGCCGCGTCGCCACGGCGCTGTTTTCTGGTCGTTTTCGCGTCACGGACTGTTTATTCCATTCCAGTTCATCCCTGGTCGACTTCGCCTTGCCGTACTTCAGTACTGTCTGCGGCTCGTCTTCTCGGCATGAACGAACTGGAAAAGGAATTAGAACGGAGCGGCGCCCGAAACTCAGGCCGACGGCGTTTCAGAAACGGCAGGCGCCGCGGATTCGTCGGTATCGGTGGCGGTTTCTTCCTTGCGCACCACGACGATCGTCGCGACGACCGGGTCCTCGTCGGCGTGCAGCACCGCCTTGACGCCTTCCGGGAAAGCGATCTGCGAAACGTTGAGGGAATGCCCGGCCTGAAGGTCTTTCAAATCCACGTCGACGAAAGCCGGCAGGTCTTTCGGCAGACACGCGACTTCGATCTCGTTCATCGCGTGCGAAACCGCGCCGCCGTCGCGCTTGACGCCGACCGAAATATCACCGTTGATGAAGTGCAGGGGCACCCTCTGGTAGATGACGCGGTTTTCGTCGATGCGCAGGAAGTCGACGTGCAACACTTGCTGCTTGTAGGGGTGCATCTGCGCGTCGCGCAGGAGAACCGCGCGCGCCGCACCGTCGATCTTCAGCGTTACGATCGACGAATGAAAGGCCTCCTTGCGCAGCGCCAGGATGAGCGCGTTGTGGTCGAGTTCGATCGGCGTCGGCGCGTCGCTGCCCCCGTAAAGGATTCCCGGGACCTTGCCCGCGCGGCGCAGGCGGCGGCTCGCTCCGGACCCCTGCGTGACGCGTTGTTGTGCTTCAAGTTCAAATTTCATGGTGACTGCTCCTCTGTGATAAACAACCCACCCGCGACCAGGCGGGAAATGATGAAATCGGGAAACTCATTCGATGAACAGCGACGAGACGGAATCGTCGTTGCTGATCCGGCGAATCGTCTCGGCGAGCACGTCAGCGACCGAGAGTTGCCGGATGCGGTCGCAACGCTGCGCCGCTTCGCTCAAGGGAATCGTATCGGCGACGACGAGCGCGTCGATCGCGGAATGCGCGATCCGCTCGACCGCCTCGCCCGACAGCACCGGATGGACGCAGTACGCCATGACGCTCTTCGCGCCCGTTTCTTTCAGCGCGACAGCCGCCTTGCAGAGCGTCCCTGCCGTGTCGACGATGTCGTCCATGATGACGCAGGTTCTGTCCTTCACATCGCCGATGATGTTCATGACTTCGGAAACGTTGGCCTTCGGACGGCGCTTGTCGATGATGGCAAGGTCGCACTCGAGGCGCTTTGCGAGCGCGCGGGCGCGCTGGACGCCGCCGACGTCGGGGGAGACGACCGTCAAATCGTCGAGGTTCATTTTCCACACGTCGGCGAGCATGATCGGCAAGGAATAGATGTTGTCGACGGGGATGTTGAAAAACCCCTGGATCTGCTCGGCGTGCAAGTCCATCGTCAGCACCTTCTGGACGCCCGCCGCCGCAAGCAGGTCGGCGACGAGTTTGGCGGCGATCGGGACACGCTCCGACCGAACGCGGCGATCCTGCCGGGAATAGCCGAAATAGGGGATCGCCGCGGTAATCCGACCGGCGGAAGCGCGCTTCAGGGCGTCCGCCATGATCAGGAGTTCCATCAGGTTTTCGTTCGCCGGCGCGCACGTCGATTGCAGGATGAAAACATCGCGTCCGCGCACGTGATCCTGGATTTCGACGGAAATTTCGCCGTCGGAAAAACGCCCGACGTGGGCGCGGCCGAGCGAAATGTTCAGGCGCTTGGCAACCTCGCACGCCAGTTTACGGTTGGCGTTGCCCGTGAATACCATCAGACTTTCGTAAGGCATCTTGCTTTCCCCCCGACTCGGGAAACACTGACGGGCGGAGAGACGCACGGTCGTCCGCCCGGATCGATGATCGCATGGCTGGGGAAGAAGGATTCGAACCTTCGAATGCCGGAATCAAAATCCGGTGCCTTAACCAACTTGGCGACTCCCCAGCAGCTACCAAAATGAGCCGCGCATTATACAGGGAAATCAGGAAAAAGGAAATCATTCCATTTCCAGTCCGCTCCTTCCTTTGTCGACTCGCCTTGCCGTACTACTTGTACTGTCTGCGGCTCGGCATCAAAGTAGGAACGAACTGGAAAAGGAATCAGGATATCGCCGTTCCGCCGACCCACCGCGTCTTTCTCACACTGTGCCCCCGCCTTCGGCATGACCGCTCCCGGTTTCGGCCCGAAAATTCGCAACGCGACCAGCGCGGTATGGTCAATGCGCAGCGCTTAAAGTAAAATCCGCTTAAAAGCGTAGACAGCGCAAAGGGGGCGAAGGGAAGAATCTTCATGTTTCTCGTTCCATTTTCATTCAGGATCGATGCGCGTCGAGCCGGTTCGGCGCGGCGGAGTCCTTTTGCGCGCGCGCTCCTTCTCGCCGGGCTTTTTTATCCTCTGCTCGCGCATTCCGCCTGGCAAACGGTCTTGAACGACCAAGGCAAGCGCATCGACATCGACCGCGAAAGCATCGTCGCGGAATCCGCCGGAAAATACGCCGTCAAAAGCCGCATCGTGCTCGACAAGCCCATCGTCGACCCCCGAACGGCCGCCGCGTACCAGAGCATCGAAATCGAGCATCGCTTCGATTGCTCGGAGCGTACGCACGCGACCGTCAAGCGCATGTATTACAAAGAGAACGGCGAGCTTCTGAACCAGGAAGAAGTCAAGAATCCATTCTTCATGGTCGTTCGTTCAGGGACGGCCGACGACCGTTTGCTGCGCGTCGTTTGCCGCCCGCAAAACGCTTCGCCCGCAAACGCGGTCGCGCTCGAAAACATCAACGCCGGACTTCTCGAAAGTTTGCGAAGGCACAACGCGGCCATGCTCGAACAGGGGACGAAAAACGCATCCTCGCAGGTCAGAATCAAGGTTGCGAGTAGCGCAAAACCACCGGCAAAGAAGCCGCCCGCGCCGAAGAAGCCCGCCGCCGCGCCGCAATCCGCACCGAAACCCGCCCCGGTAAATCCGCGCCTCGGCTGGTCGTACAACGGCACGAGCGACGGCCCCGACCAATGGGGAAGCTTGCGTCCCGAATACGCGCTGTGCTCTTCCGGGAAGCGCCAGTCGCCGATCGACATCCGCGACGCCATCGCGCTCGATACCGAAGCGATCAAGACGGATTATTCCCCGGCGATGATGCGCGTCGTCGATAGCGAAAAGAACCTCTTTCTGCTCATCTACGGCGGGGGTCTGACTTTTCAGGGCAAGGAATACGAATTGACGCAGGTCAATTTCCACCGGCCCGCCGAGACGATGGTCGGCGGCAAAGCCTACGACATGGAAGCGCAACTCGTCCATCGCGCCGTCGCCGACGGAAAGTTCGCTATCGTCAGCGTACTGCTCGAAAAGGGGCTGGAAAACCCGGTTCTTCAAATCGGGCTGAACCACCTGCCGCTCGAACGCGGCGGCGAAGTCACGCCGCCGGATCAGTTGATCGAAGTCGAGCGCCTTCTTCCGCCCGAACGCAAGTATTTCGCCTTCATCGGGTCCTTGACGACGCCACCCTGCACCGAAGACGTGGTCTGGATCGTCTTCAAGCAACCGCAACAGGTCTCTGCCGCGCAGATCGCGATCTTCGACCGCCTGTATAAGCCGAATGCGCGTCCCGTCCAACCGGCCTTTGACCGCCTGATCAAAGAGTCGCGCTGATCGCGCGTCGCCGATTGGCACGTAGGGGCACGGCACGCCGTGCCCGTCAGGTATCAGGAATCAGATCAATTACCGGCGGCTTCGCCGCCGCATAGGCGGAAATCCACACATTCCGCATAGGTTGGGGTGAGCAACGCGAACCCCAACGGAAGGAAAAACGAACAGATGAGAACCGCCGAACGGAACAATGCGGCATGGGTTCCCCACTTTCCCCCTGACAAGGGGGAAATGAAGGGGGTTTATGACGTTTCGATAAGCGTTGGGGCGTACCCACGCCTTCCAACCCACCCCCATTCCATCATTCACGCGCATACGGAATCGTTGGGCTTCGTTCCTCAGCCCAACCTATACCGCCGATAGGGCACGGCACGCCGTGCCCCTACGACGGAATGAAGAAGGCTGGGGAGAAAGACAACATCTGCTAAAAATTATTGGCCTCTTCGTACATCGCCTTCAGCACGGGGAAATAGCTTTCCCAGGGGAGGCCGTCGACCGAAAGCGACGGGGATTTCGTACAGCCGTCGACCGCGCCCGCCGCGAGCAGGGCTTCCATGACTTCGCGCTCTTTTTCGAGCGGAGCGAGCAGGAGCCGTCCGGCGAGCAAGGACACCGCAGCCGCGAGCGCGTAAGCGCCCCAGTTTGAAATGCCGACGGCGAGGGCGAAGTCGGCGCGCGTCGCGCAGAAAATCAGGGGGCCGTGCTTGACGCGCCCCTGAAGGCTTTCGCGCAGCGAACCCATGCCGAGTTCGTTCCCGCCGTCGCCGACCGCGATCGTCTTCCAGCGGCGCGATTCTGACAACTCAAACAGACGATCCGCCGCCGGAGCAATATCGTCGAGAATCTCGCCGCGCATCGAGTAGCGATGACCGTCCGCCGCGCTGCCGGGGCGCTCGATCGCGACGACGTGCGTCGGCGAAAACGACGCGGCAAGTTCGTCGAGTTGCGCGACCGCGTTGCTTGGCGTGAGCACGGTCGTCGGGAAGGAAACGCCATACACCGCCGAAGCGGCGGAAAGCAGGCCGGCGCTGTGCGCGTCGGTGACGAGCGCGATTTTCACGCCCAGGCGGTCGAGCGCGACGGCGAGCGACAGGGTTCCCGGCGGCCCGTCGGTTTCGCCGATCATCGCCGCGCGGACGCAAAAGCCGGTCAGCAGAACGACGCGGCGGCTCGAAAGCAATTCGGCGGCGGCTTCGCGCAACGGAAAGGGCGTCGCGGCACCCGAAAGACCGCGCTCACCGGGGTCTTGCCGCGCGATCCGCCCGATGCGTTCGATCGCCGCGTCGATCGCGGCGTTTTGCTCACTCACGATTCAAGCACGTCCGGGACGTCCGTAATAAACATATAACCCGGCGCGTGCGTTATGACGAGGTCGAGTTTGGCGCGCATGAGCGCCGCCTGCGGCGTGACGCCGCATGCCCAGAAAACCGGGACTTCTCCGGGGCGTATTTCGGGCGGGTCGCCGAAATCGGGTTTCTGGACGTCGCGGATGCCGAGCGCCGCCGGGTCGCCCACGTGGAGCGGCGCGCCGTGCGCCTTGCGGTGTTTCGCCGTGATCGCCGCCGCGTCGTCGACGCGGTCTTCGGGAATCGGCCGCAAGGTTACGACCATCGGGCCCGAGAAAACCCCGGCGGGACGGCATTCGCGATTCGTGATGTACATCGGTACGTTGCAACCAAGTTCGATGTGCCGGACGGGGATCCCGTTTGCAATCAAATCGTGTTCGAAGCTAAAGCTGCAACCGAGGAAAAAACTGACCATCTCGTCGTTGAAATACGCGAGGATGTCGCCGGGTTCTTCGGCGAGAACGCCCTTGCGGTAGATCCGGTAGCGCGGGACGTGGATGCGCACGTCGGCGCGCGGTCCGGCGAGCTGCGGGGCGACTTCGCCGCTTTCGCACACGTCGATGACCGGGCAGGCTTTTTCGTTGCGCTGGCAGAAAAGCAGAAAGTCGAACGCGTAGCGCTTCTCCAGGATGACCAAATTGGCCTGTATGAAACCCGGCGCGAGACCCGCGGTCGGTTTGCGCCACTCGCCGCGCGCGATGGCTTGACGGATTTCCTGTACTGTCTTCATGTTGCGCTCCATGAAATACGAATGAATGCGTATCGAATCGCGGGAGAGTAAACGGCAAACGGGCTACACCGTCCCGCGCGAGCGAGCCGCCCGCGCTTTGCGCCCCCGGCGATTCATAGGGGGAGAAACTTTAACACGGTCGGCGTACTTCCGGAACGCCGAGCGCCGGATTCCGAAAAGCGCCGTCCGCGCTTCAGTAGCCGCGCTTTGATAGAATGCCGGCGCGCGCGCTTTTTTTCCGCCGCGTTGGGTAGTTTAACTTCTCATTCCTTTTCCAGTTCGTTCATGCCGAGAAGACGAGCCGCAGACAGTACAGGCAGTACGGCAAGGCGAAGTCGACAAAGGAAGGGACGAACTGGAAATGGAATCATTGGAGGGTCTCATGAAAATCGTCTGCCTCGACCTGGAAGGCGTTCTCGTTCCCGAAATCTGGATCGCGTTCGCCGAACGCACCGGTATCCCGGAACTTCGGAAAACGACGCGTGACGAGCCGGACTACGACGTTCTGATGCAAGGCCGCCTCCGAATCCTCGCCGAACACGACCTGAAACTCGCAGACATCCAGAACGTCATCGGCGCGATGCGTCCCCTGCCGGGTGCGCGCGAATTTCTCGACCGGCTGCGTGAAAACCACCAGGTCGTCATCCTGTCGGATACGTTTTACGAATTCGCGCGCCCGCTGATGCGCCAACTCGCTTGGCCGACGCTTTTCTGCCACGGTCTCGAAGTCGACGCCGAGGGCCGCGTCACCGGTTATCGTCTGCGCCTGCGCGACCAGAAGCGTCAGGCCGTCCGGCATTTCCGCGAACTCAATTTCACGGTCGTCGCCGGCGGCGACTCGTACAACGACACCGGGATGCTCGGCGAAGCGCACGCGGGGGTTTTTTTCCGCCCGCCGGAGAGCGTCGCGCGCGAATTCCCGCAGTATCCCGTCGCGCTCGACTACGACGCGTTTTTCTCCGAAATCGAATCCGCGTTCGAGAGCATCGGAAAATGAGGTTCAAGGGGATCAAGCGCGCTTTCCCGCCGTTTCGGAGCATCGCTCCGAGAACGCGGCGGCCTTCGTCCGCTCCATGATCGCTCTCAAGGAACTCACGCTGCGCCGTGGCGCGAAAACGCTGCTCGACAAGGTGACGGTGACGCTGAACCCCGGCGAGAAAATCGGCTTGGTCGGGCGCAACGGCGCGGGCAAATCGAGTTTCATCGCGCTGATCGACGGTTCCCTGCATGAAGACGGCGGCGATTTTCAAAAGCCGATACACGCACGCAGGGCGCGCGTCGCGCAGGAAATGCCCGAGACGAGCGAAGGCGCCGCCGATTTTGTCGTCGCGGGAGACGAAGTCTTGATGAGCGCGCGCGCCGAAGTAGCCGCCGCCGAGGCGTCCGGCGACGGTGAACGGCAGGCGAGCGCGTACATGGCATTGCACGACGCGGGTTCGCACGACGCGCGCGCGCGCGCCGAAGCGCTGATTCTCGGCCTGGGATTCGGGATCGACGACGTCGACCGTCCGGTCAGGGAATTTTCGGGCGGCTGGCGGATGCGGCTCCAACTCGCGCGCGCTCTGATGGCGCCGTCGGACATTCTCCTGCTCGACGAACCGACGAACCACCTCGACCTCGACGCGCTCGTCTGGCTCGAAAGCTGGCTCAAGCGCTACGAAGGCACGCTGATCGTCATCAGCCACGACCGCGAATTCCTCGACGCCGTCGCGCGCGTCACGCTGCACATCGAGAACACCTCGCTGACGCGCTACGGCGGCAATTACAGTTTTTTCGAAGAAGCGCGCGCGCGACGGATCGAAGAGCAGCAACACGCCTACCTGAAGCAGCAGGATCGGATCGCGCATCTGCAAAAATTCATCGACCGCTTTCGCGCCAAGGCGACGAAGGCGCGGCAAGCGCAAAGCCGCGTGAAAGCGCTCGAGCGCATGGAGAGAATCGCGCCTGTGCTGACGAGCGCCGACTTCACCTTCACATTTAGAGAACCCTTGAACCTGCCGAACCCGATGCTCACGCTCAAAAGCGTCGATTGCGGCTACCCGCCGCCCGACGGCGCGGGCGACACCGACACTCCGAGCCTCATCCTGCATGAAGTCTCGTGCGTCGTGAACGCCGGACAGCGCATCGGCATCCTCGGCGCGAACGGCCAGGGCAAATCGACCTTCGTCAAGACCGTCGCGCACGTGCTCGAACCCCTGCGGGGGACTCTGACGGCGGGAAAGGGTCTGTCGATCGGCTACTTCGCGCAGCAGGAACTCGAAGTGCTCGAAGCCTCGCAAAGCCCTCTGCAACACATGACGCGGCTCGCGCGAGAACACGGGGGCGTCCATACGCGCGAACAGGAACTGCGCGACTTTCTCGGGTCTTTCAACTTCAGCGGCGCGCTTGCAATGCAGCCCGTCGGCACGATGAGCGGCGGTGAAAAAGCGCGCCTCGTCCTCTGCATGATCGTCTGGCGGCGCCCGAACCTCTTGCTCCTCGACGAACCGACGAACCACCTCGACCTGGAGACACGCGAAGCGCTCCTCGTCGCGCTCAACGAATTCGAAGGGACGGTGATCCTCGTCAGCCACGACCGCGCCCTCCTGCGCGCGAGTTGCGACGAGTTCTGGCTCGTCTCGCACGGTGTCGTCGCGCCCTTCGACGGTGACCTCGACGACTACCAGCGCCGCCTGCTCGAAGATGCGCGTCGCGCGCGAGAAGCGCTGAAACGCTCGCGCGTCCGTACCGCGCCGACGCCAAAGCCCGCCGTGCGCCTGAAGCCCTTGAAGCGCGACCTGGAAAAAATCGAGCGCCGCATCGATGAACTTCACGCGAAGAAGCGCGCTCTCGAAGCCCACCTCTCGTCGCACCTGACGCCGAAAGAAATCGGCGAAACCGGCAGCGAGATCGCGTCGATCGACGGAGAACTCTCCGAATGCGAAGAAAGCTGGCTACGCGTTTCGGCGGAGATTGAAAGCTGAGGACAGAGGACTGAAGACTGAAGACAGAGGACAGAAGACTGAACGGCCTTCGGCCTTAAGTAGTCAGTTGTCTGTAATCAGAAGGAGCGTCCCATACGACATCTGAATACTGAAAACAGATCACAAAGCGAGCGCCAGCGTGCGCTCTGTCCGATCAGAAGACTGAAGACAGAACGGCCTCCGGCCTTAAGTAGTCAGTTGTCTGTAATCAGAAGGAGCGTCCCATCCGACATCTGAATACTGAAAACTGATCACGAAGCGAGCGCCAGCGAGCGCTCTGTCTTCTGTCCTCAGTCTTCTGTCTTCTGCTACGCACCTCGGCGGCGCCTTTTTTGCATACCCCGCCCCGAAGCGGTGCGCTTTTTTTCGATTTTTTCCTTTCCAGCGGCCTCCGGGGCAGCGCTTACGCGCCCGTTTGGACGCGATTTTCGGCTTGGCATGTTTTTTGCGCCTGTCGCTTGCCAAACGCAGCGGCGCGCGTCCGCGCCCTCCCCGAAAATCTACGAAAAGGAAACACCATGCCGAAAAAAACCCGCACCCTCCCACTCTCCCTCGCGTCGGCCTGCGCCGCTTTTCTCGCAAGCGGCGTCCTCCACGCGGCGCCCTACCGCGCGGAAGCGATTACGGTACTGCACGATTCGACGGTCGGCGTCGTCAAAGGCAGCTACCACGTCGCGTCGACACCGGAAACAGTCCTCTGGGGACGCCTGCCGAACCGGAACGCGAAAGTCGTCGCAAGTTTTCCTTCGGGTAGCATCGTAACCTTCGACACCGTTTCGCACGAAGGCATCCTCGAAGACCAGGGGAAAAACCCCGTCGAATACTTCGGGCAGTACGGGATCAAGCCCGACGATGTCTTGAAAGACGCGGTCGCGCTCACGAAGTCGGCGCTTGCCCACGACTTCGACAAGGACGGCCCGCATATCGTCACCGGGCCGATCGCAATCGAAGGCGCGCAACCCGGCGACGTTTTGAAGGTCGAAGTCCTCGACCTCGAACCGCGCGTTCCCTACGGCGTGATTTCGAACAGGCATTACAAGGGCGCGCTCGTCGGCGAATTCCCCGAAGGGACAAAACGCCTCGATAGCGCCACCCCGGCGAAGCCCGCCGATTACGGCAACGTATCGATCTTCACGCCGGTCAGGAAAATCGACGGGCAGTGGTTCGGCTTCCTCAAAGAAGGCGAGAAGGAAATCCGCTTCCCCTTGAGTCCCTTCGTCGGCATCATGGGCGTGACGCCGAATACCGACGAAAACTGGAGTTCAGTACCTCCCGCGCGGATCGGCGGCAACCTCGACATCAACGAACTCGGCGTCGGCTCGACGCTCTACCTGCCCGTCGAAGTCGAAGGCGCGAAGTTCTACGCGGGCGACCCGCACTTCGTCCAAGGCGACGGCGAAGTCGCGCTGACCGCGCTCGAAGGCTCGCTCCGCGCGACGCTGAAATTCACGGTCATCAAAAAGGATTCGCCGCTGATCCCGAAGACCCATAGCGACGCGCTCGTCTCCCCGTTCGCCGAGACCGAAAAATACTGGATTCCGCTCGGCCTGAGCGAAGACCTCGACGAAGCGATGAAGGCTGCCGTCCGCGAGTCGATCGGCTTTCTTTCAAAACAGCTCGGCATCGACCGCCGGATCGTCTATGCCTACCTGAGCGCGGCGGTCGATTACGAAGTCTCGCAAGTCGTCGATAAGACCAAAGGCATCCACGCGCTCGTCCCGAAAGTCGATTTTGCGGACTATCTGAAGCTCGAATTGAAGGCCGGAACGCTCACGCTGCCCGTCGGCGCGGTCGAGGGTATTTTTTACGTGCCCGCCGAAAAGACCGTCAAGGCGCTTGGACTCAAATACGCCGAGAAAAACGGCGTCGTCACCGTCACGACGCCAGCGGGCAAGATCACGATGAAGGTCGATTCCAACAGCTACCTCGTCGGGAAAGAAAGCGTCCGCCTCGCCGTCGCGCCGATCAAGACGAAAGAAGGTGTTCTGCTGCCCGTCTCGGTTCTCGGCGAAGTGCTCGGCGTGAGCGTCAATTGGACGACCGAAGAAACGAAAATCGTCGGTCAGGCGCTCATTCTCTAAAATTCTTGCATGCCCTTGGACGCCCCGGACGATCTCCGGGGTGTTTTTTTGTGCGCGGTCTGCATGAGCCTCAGCTTCCCGTCCCGCGAATAAATGTCAATGGCGTTTGTTGGGATGCTGGTATGAATTGGACATCGAGTCGTTCCGCTACCGCTTGTTTACTCCCGCAATGCTGTTGAACACGGCAAGCGCCGTTGACACAAAGCGCTTCGGCAATTCAAAAGGGGAACAGACTGCGGAATTCGGGACGTTTTCTCCAAAGGCCAAATCGCTGGCCCGATAAAAGGCCGCGTCGCGGATGATTTCATCATCGGAATTGTACTCGGGGCCACTCCAGATCGTGTCGAACTGGAGCTGCGCGCCGATTTTGTGGATCGGGTCCAGCAGGTGATAACACGAATAGTGGCTCGCGTCGCGGCCCGGAATCATGCCCCATTTTCCGGCGGTTCCCACGATGGTGATATGTTTCGTTACCGCGCCGAAATAAGGCTTCAATACGTTCCCATCCATTTCTTCCAGGAGAATGTTGCAGACCGGAAGCGTCAATTGCGGGATCGCCTGTCTGCGGCCGTTTTCCTTCAGGCGCTTTTTCCATGCCCTCACCCGCTTTTCACCCAGTTCCACGGGATGCGCCAGGGCAATCTTGTCTTCCGCACCGATCGAAACACGAGCGCCAAGCTCGTCGGTCAAGCCTCCATCGGCTGCGAGGATGAAAGCAAACTTGAGCGTCTCCCCATCATACACGCCCCAAACCAGAGAACGGGCGGTTTCTTCCACGGCGCTTCCTGTGAAAGTTTTCTGCCACGCCGCAAAGTTCCATTGATAAAAAGACACCAGCGCGGCGGTCAGGCCCTGTCTCTGTTTTTTGAGCAGCTTGGGGTCACTGAAATCAAGCGAGGCGTTTTCGTCGAACAGGAGGCCAGACGCTTTCAGCCTGTCCTCGAAGCGCTCCTTCGTGACATTGGGATTTTTCTTTTCCGCTAATATGCCAGAACAAAGCGTTTGCAGTTTCTTCGACTTGTGTTCGGCCCGCAGGAAAGAATCGTCCCGTACGTCGCAATGGCGGAACAGAAACTCCACCCACATTTCCTGCATGTGTTTGGGGTACGAACCGTGGTAATCGTCAAGGGTGAGAAAGTCCCTGTAATTTTTCGGTTCGAGAAAGGCCAGCGCCGCCGCTTCGTTCTCTTTCACGAGGGACGCGACGACTTCGATGGATACATCCGGCGCATACGAGCGGGTGCATCCTAACAAATACGCCATGAACGCATCTCCGCATTGCCAGCCCAGCTCCAGCAGGATGCGCGCGCTTTCCGTCTGCGGGATTCCGAGCCATGCCTCACGGGAGGCGACAAAGCTCATGAAGGCGTGAACCCTGCCCTCCGGCCACTGGCAACCGCGGTATATGTCTTTCCACCTTTTTTGCACGGCGGGACTGTAATCGTAGAGAACGCCATAAGTTATGGCGTGATAAACCTTTTCGGAAAGGCGCTTTTGTTCTTCGTCCTTTTCTTCGTACGCACGGTCGATCCGTGCGAAGAAAGCGGGAAGCTTTTGTTCGAGAGCTGCCATCGTTTCACTTCCGCACCCTTTGGAGCAAAGCACGGCAACCCAGAATATGGCCTTGTACAGGGGGTCATAGGAAGCGATATTGCCGAAATCGCCGCACAGCTTCCCCTCGACCAGACTCTGCGCGATTTCCTGAAAGCGGCCGATATCGGCGTTCGCCAGTTTGTGCGCCAAAAAAACCTCGTCCGGTGTCGCAAGCGGGTGGCTCATGTGGCTCCCCGTTCTCGCCAAGTGCGCTTTCGACAATGCGACAAGCTCGTCCGTCGTCATGGCTTTCATGTCTTTTGCCGTAATGATCCGCGACATGGAATTTTCCTCCGATAGGTGATTTTTTCGTCCGCGCAGGAAGGAGCGTCAATTGCTGCCTTGTTTTTTGCGCGGTTTAGCTTATATCTTCGGTTCCCCTTCTGAAACCCTCGCCCTCTCCGCAGCCTTGTTTTCGCGCCATCGGGCGACGATCCATCGGTTCAGCTCGATATAAGCCACGATGCACGGCGTAACGGGCGTCACGAGGAGAAGCGGGATGAGTACAAAAAAAATCCCCGTCTTGGGGAAACACATGGATCGCCAGGAAAATCCCCCCAATGCTCGCAAGGACGATTCGCCACGCGGCGGAAGTTCCCAGCCCGACGAGGTGGAAAAGGCCCACAACGATCGCCGCGAAAACGGAAAACAACGCGAACCAGAGAAAAGCGAGTCCGATTTCAGAGACCGAGACAAGGCATAAAAGACCGATGCAGACCAATCCGACGAGCGCTTCCCGAACGGGATTCGAGGATAAGGACTTCCCGAATTTCTTCCGGTAGAGTTTTCCCGCTGCGCCCTGGAGCAAGAGAACCAATACCCATGCGGCGCCCGCCGAGAGCAAGAGAATATCCATACCGGCTCCGTTCAAAGTCCCCTTGAGATTTTACCGGAGCGGGCTACACTTCTCTGAAGATTTTTCCGCTCTGGCAGGAAGGAGTTCGACAAGTTGGACTGAACGAAGAGAGAGCCACAACGGAAGGAAAAACAAACGAGTGAGAACCGATGGACGAAACGATGCGGTCAGGTTTCCCCACTTTCCCCCTGACAAGGGGGAAATGAAGGGGGTTCGGCGTTTCGCTGGGCGATAGCGCGTTTCCAAGCCTCCCAAACCCCTCCTATTCCATCATTCATGCACATACGGAATCGTTGGGCTTTGCTGAAGCGCGCCGCGATAAATGCGGGTTATTGGGCACGATAAATGCCGCTACCTGACATTTCATCGTGTGCAAAAGAATTGTAAAACAGGTGTAGCGTCTCATCTTGGTGAAATCCAAAGAATTTCGGTACGAGGTCGTGCCCCTGCGGCACCGGCGTAGTGTTTCCGAGCGATGCGCGCCCAGCTCTTGAGTTTGTTGTCGTAAAGAGCGCTCGGATACCCTGAAATCAATACGCGCCCTTTGACGGAAAGAAGTACGTCCAGGAGCGCGACGTGCTGTGCCTCGGACAACTCACACCGATAGCGTGTACCCTTGTCGCGCGTACTCGGCACATACGGAGGGTCGACGAAAAACAGAGCGTCGTCCGTATCCTGCTCCCGGATGATCGTCATCGCATCCCGATGCTCGATCACAACGCCGCGCAATCTCTGGTTGATCTGTCCGAGAACGCGCGGATAAACACTCCAATAGCTTGCTTTGCACCCACTTTTGTTACGATGCCGCGCATTGGAAAAGTGTGCCTTGTTCTTGTTGAAAAGCGCGCTGTGGTGAAACGCCATATAAGCCCGAACGATCGCCCGCTGCGCCCGGATGACCGGGTCGCTCGTCGATTGAAACGCACGCTCGAATTCGCGTCGCGCATAGGGCGTACGCCGCAGTCGCCTCACCAATTCACGACATTGGGTCGCATCCTGAATTACTTGGAAAATCCCGACAATCTCCTCATCCAGATCGTTGTAAACCTCGACTGCCGAGCGGGGTTTACGCAATAAAACCGATCCTGCGCCGCCGAACGGCTCCACATAAATCCGATGCTCCGGCATGTGGCCGATGATCCAGGGTGCCAACATCCACTTGCCGCCGAAATAGGCCATGAGCGCATGCGAGACGGTATTGTCCGGCATCATGATTTCACCTCCACGCCCTGAACATCCGGGAAATTGCAGACGATCAGTTCTTTGGATTTTGCGCTCGCCCGTCCTCTTCCCTCGATCGTGTAATTGAGAGAAACCTCCCTCATCTGGAATCCAGAAAACAACCGGCGCATTTCTGGAATGTCGTTGACGGATACAATCATCTTGCCTTGAATGGATCGCGCCAGGCGCGCCAGACGCTCGTAGTTTTCAAAGGCGAAATCGAAGCCGTATCCCTCGGTGTTCCAGTACGGCGGATCGCAGTAAAACAAGGTATGTGGGCGATCGTAGCGGGTAACGCAGGCCGCCCAGTCCATGTTCTCGATGTTGACCTGATGCAGCCGCAGGTGCGCCGCGCTCAAGTCCTCTTCCAGCCGTAACAGGTTGATCCGCATCGGGGCCGTGGTGGACGTGCCGTAATTCCGCCCCTCGACCTTGCCGCCGAAAGCAAGTTTTTGCAGGTAAAAGAACCGGGCGGCGCGCTGGATGTCCGTCAGGGTTTCCGGCTTGGTCTCCTGGAGCCAGGCGTACATCTGGCGACTGCTCAGCGCCCACCGGAACTGCCGCATGAACTCATCCAGGTGGTGTTGCACCACGCGGTACAGGCATACCAGATCGCCGTTCACATCGTTGAGCACTTCCACCTTGCTCGGCGGCTTGGAGAAGAACAGTGCCGCCGCGCCGGCGAACGGTTCGACGTAGCACGTGTGCTTCGGGAAAATCGGAAGAATGTATTTCACCAGACGGCGCTTCCCGCCTATCCAGGGGAAGACTGGGCGGCTAGCGCATATTGGTTTTTGGGGATTCACGAGTTGCCTCCTTTCTACGGAAGCTCGCGGCCTTCAGAAGATCATGGCGAGCAAGCCTTTTTTACAAATCATTTGCAAATTCTGGTAGGCTCGAACCGCCTGTACAGGTGGCGGGCCTTGCCGGTCTTGCAGGTTTGCTCTGCTTGATTGGGGTTCCGTCCGGTGTTGCAGCACCGGGCGGGGTCGCCCGTCTATCTCCCTACTCTGGCCGCATCTCAGGCGGCAACTGCCTTCCGGTGCGCTCGGAAATATAGCTTGAAAGGCAGTGCACCGGGTCAAAAAACAGGTCGTTGATCACGTGCATCGGCCAATGCCGCTTGCCGGAGGTATGCCAGCGGTACGCGCGGCTACTCAAAGTCTCATCGGGCCAACCGTTGAAGACGGCGTTGATGAGTTGATCGAACGCGATCAGGATATTTTTCAAGCGTTTCATGGTTTCAGTCCTCTGTCCTCTGAAAGCCCAAAAACATCTTTCCACGCCTCCGGCATCCCCTCCCCCTCGATCCGCGTGAGGACGCCGCCGTCGGTCAGCATAAAGATCGCGACGGCGAGTAAAACGACGCAATCCGAATACAGGTTCTTGCAGCTCTC
>JAISAZ010000013.1 GCA_031266435.1 Accumulibacter sp. | reverse complement strand
TCGCCGTGATCTTCGTTAAGCCGTCTGGATCGCTGTCCAGCGAAGGGTCCAACTGCGCGAACACGGCGGCAACGGCAAACGCATCGCTTATCAATACCATGGAATGCGCGCTGACCGGCAGGGTATTCGAGTCACCTTCTGAAAAAAAGGCATGTGCCGTTCCGGGACGCCTCGCGCCAATTTTGTTGACTTTATCATTCGAAATTTCGAAATTCTGCGAATTCTTGAAATTTGACGCGATGTCGCTGCTTCCGTAGACAGCACTTTCGAGTTTTTTAATCTCCTCAAAAAATCGCTCGCTGTTTTGACGGCTGAAGTGTGATTTGAAAAGAGGAGCGCCGATAATATTGGGATCGAAATAAGGCGGATTGAATGTCGTGACATCCTCGACATTGTTACTGTCCAATCGTCCCAGTACCATCGATAAATGACCACCCAACGAGTGGCCGGCGACATCGTACCCATTGCTAAGATCAAGCCCTGCCGGCTGCCTACCGGTTTCCAGACCTGTTCCCGCAAGCACACTCGTCGACGTCCCCATTGCAAGCTTGAAAACGACGCCAGCATCTATCCAACAGCCTTTTCTTTCGAGAAGCTCACAATAATTTTCGTAGAGTATGCCAGTAGGGTCCGGTAGAAGCTGTATTCCTGCAAGCATCGCTGTTTCTATGGGATCAATCTGGGTATAAACAGCCTGATAAGCCTGACCCAAGGGGACTTCCAGACTCTTCCTGTAGTTATACAAATCGATCGCCTGCCGTAGCGCAATGCCTTGCCCCCCGATCCCGAGAAGAATATCGGCATCCAACAGGTCGTTCATCTGGCTCGGCTCTGTGCCGCGCACCGCTAAAACGTATTCCCCGGTACTGATGTTCTGGAATATCGTCGCCGAAAACCCGCTCCCCGTCAGACCACCAACTGAGGGCGCGATATATTGATCTACGACTTTCCACGTTGCCGCAAATTTCTCGGCTTGGGCCGACGACATGCCGGCCCCGACTTCGTCATCGGTCAAATTATCGGCAGCAATCACGCCAGTGGAAGAGAAAGTGGCGTAGGCAGCTTGAGCAAGCTCAGCATGCTGGAAATACTGTTTTATCGTTCCCATCGAAAACCTTCCTTTCACTTCGTGAATATTTTGCGTATTAGAATGGTACTGCTCACGGCTTCAGGGCAGCGATACGCAGAACCAATCCATGTAAAAGGGTGATCGCCACCGCTACGAACATACGTTATTACTTCTCCAAGGAGCCTCATGTCCTGCTTTCTAAAAATCTGTACATGGTCTTGTCTCATTCTTGGGCTACCTTTTCGAAAGTAAGAATTCGTCGATCTGAATATATACTCCGGTCCCAAGGCACTCTCATGGCGTCTTTGGTCGTAGAACTTCAGATCTCCCCATTTATCAAACTGATCCTCCGGCAGCTTTACTGTCTCATAGACTTTGATTCCGCCGTCGACCGCGCACAGGCGGTCGATTTTGGCGTCGTAGTAGAAATTCCGCCCTCCACCGTACCAGAAAGTTATGGCTACCCAGAGCAGCCAGAAAAACGCCAATACCGCGCCCGAGACCTTGTCCCATTTCGCCTCCGCTTCCTTGCGGGTACCACATCGATATTTCCACCCGATCAGACGGATCAGCGCTTCCTGGACGACCAGCACGACCAGTATGCATCCTGCCATCCACGCAATGAAGCCGCCTAGTACAAGAAAGCCCATGCTACGCACCTCTCCAATGGCCATGCCAAACAAACACGGCCTTTTTACCCGTTTTACGGACAAACAAAGCGCGAGAGAAACCTTCGCGCCGGAACGATTCCGTCGCCACACTCTTACCGAGTCTGTCTTTCAAATGACCCCCCTCAGCAGTGTTGAGCAATGCCGAATCCGATGCAAAACCCCAAGTCCTTGTTTTTTTAGAGTAATGGGTTTGCACGGTGGACGCTTTTTCTGTAATCATACTCGCCGCTGGAATTATTGCAATACGGCTTGTTTTTTCGGAAGGCATAAGGTCTTTCTCCGTAAGAAAGACTTTATAAGCCATTTACGGCCGTTTTACGCTGCCGTTTTGGAACGCCTGTTGCTGATGTCACCTCCTCACCGGGACGTCGAAGGACTCTTCCTTTGCGGCGCGGCTTGAATTATTTCCAGTTCATCTTTCGTCGTCTTCGCCTTGCGGCATAAGACCTGTGAAGCGGCTCGGCATCAAAGCATGAGCGAACTGGAAAAGGAATGACTTGGGCTATGGCTCTGGCGCGTCGATACCGATGCCGTAAAAAAAGCGGGCGCATCAATGCGCCCGCCTTTGTCCGCACTGTACTTCGTTTATCAAGCCTGCCCCGGTTTACTGTGAGGACAGGAAGAAGCTGGTCCTGATAGTTCTGCGGAAAGCATGTCGGTGATCGGTATCATGGAATGCGCGCCGACTGGCGTACTTGCCGAATCACCCTCCGAGAAAATAATATACGACACCTTGGGCTGGTTCGTGCCGATTTTATTGGCGATATCGCCGCTTCCGTAAACAGCACTTTCAAGCTGCGAAAGTTGCTGAAAAAAGCGTTCGCTGGGCTGATGAATGAAATATGGAGAAAAGACGGCGGTATCAAAATAAAGCGGGTTGAATGTCGTGACGTTCTCGACATTATTGCTATCCAGGCGCCCCAGTACCAACGACAAATGACCGCCCAGTGAGTGACCAACGACATCGTATCCGTCACTAAAATCAAGCGTCGTCGACAGCCGCCCGGTTTCCAGACCCGACGTTGCAACGTCCGTCGATGCTCCAATCGCAAGTGTGTAGACGTTCGTGCCCTCGACCCAATAGCCCGCCTTCTCCAGTTGAAGTCTGTAGGCGGGGTAGCCATCTCCCAACGCCGTTGCAACAAGCCCCGCTGTTTTGACGTCGTCAAGCTGAAGGTAGGCCGCTTGATAAGCCTGCCCTGCGGGAACTTCCAGGTTTTTCCGATAGTTGTACAAATCCACCACCTGCCGTAGCGCGAAGTCTGTACCTTCAATGCCGAAAAGATCCGCCTCTCCATCGTTCTTCTCCCCTGGTTCCGTACCGCGTACTGCGAAAACGTATTTTCCGGTACTGATGTTCTGGAACATCGTTGCAGAAAAACCGCTCCCCGCGTTTCCATCCGTCGAGGGCGCGGTGTATTGGTCTACGACTTTCCATGTCGCTGAAAATTCTGTGGCCTGGGATTCGGGCATGCCGACATTTTCATGGGTCAGCGCACCAAGATCAATCGTCCCCACTGGAGAAAATGTACCGTAAGCAGCTTGAGCTAGTTCCGCATGCTGGTAATGCTGTTTTGTCTTTTCCATCGAAACACCCCTTTCGGGACGCCTCAGAAAACTACGGGAATTTGATCGTGTGCGTTTATAACTCATTGATTTATATGTAGTAATTGGTTTGCACGGCGGACGCCTAGTCTGCAATCATACTCGCCGCTGGAATTATTGCAACAAGGCTTATTTTTTCGAGACGCATAATTCATTTTTCTTCGCTTGTGCGTTCTATTTCTGCTTTCTCGGCAATATGCGAGCTACGTCTGTACACCATTGAAAGCAGGGTGCCCAGTGTCGATTCGCACGCGTTTTTCGGTTTGCCGACGCGCGTTTCGCGGAAAAGTCCCCAAGCGGCGGTAAAATACGCGGATGAGCGCGCCGCGTTTTATCCATCTCCGTCTGCACAGCGAATATTCCATCACCGACGGGGCGGTTCGTCTCGACACGGGCAAGAATCACGAGTGTCCGCCGGTACAGCGCGCCGTCGAATACGGCATGCCGGCGCTCGCGCTGACCGACCTCTCGAACATGTTCGGCGCGCTCAAGTTCTACAACGCCGCACGACATTCGGGGGTCAAGCCGCTGCTCGGCAGCGATGTCTTCATCTCGAACGCGACCGACCCGGAGCGCCCCGGTCGCCTCCTCCTGATCTGCCGCTCGAACCGGGGCTACCACCAGCTTTGCGAATTGCTTTCGCGCGCGTCCCTGACGCCACGTTCGCGCGGACGCGCGGAAATTTCGCGCGAGATGCTCCGCGAGGTCGGGACCGACGGTTTGATCGCGCTCTCGGGCGCCGAGGCAAGCGATGTCGGCGAAGCGCTCGTTCAGGAGAACATCGAGCACGCGCGGCTTCGCGCGAGCGAGTGGGCGGCGCTCTTTCCCGACGCGTTCTACCTCGAAATCCAGCGCGCATCGTCCCCTCATCCTCCCCACGCCCCCCACGCTCCCGGCGACGCGCGCCAGGAGGGTCGGGAGCGGCAGGAGAGGCTTGTCGCCGCGACGGCCGAGCTTGCGGCGGAACTCGATCTTCCGCTCGTCGCGACGCACCCGATACAGTTCATGGACCGCGACGACTTCACGGCGCACGAGGTGCGCGTCTGCATCGCGGACGGGCTGATGCTCAGCGACCCGCGCCGTCCCAAGCGCTATACCGAGGAGCAGTATTTCAAGTCCCCGGACGAAATGCTTGCGCTCTTCCCGGACTTTCCCGAAGCGCTCGCCAATACGGTCGAAATCGCGCGGCGCTGCAACGTGACGCTGACGCAGGGGAAGAGTTATTTGCCGGTTTTTCCGACGCCCGACGGCGTCTCGCTCGAAGAATTCCTGCACCTTGAAGCCGAGGCCGGTCTGGAAAAGCGCCTCGAACAGTTGTTCCCCGACGCGGACCAACGCGCGCAAAAGCGGCCCGAATACGCCGAAAGGTTGAGGACCGAGACCGAGACGATCGTCCAGATGGGTTTTTCGGGCTACTTTCTGATCGTCGCCGACTTCATCAACTGGGCAAAGCAGAACGGCGTTCCGGTCGGCCCCGGACGCGGTTCGGGCGCCGGTTCGCTCGTCGCGTATTCGCTCGGAATCACCGACCTCGACCCGACGCGCTACGCGCTCCTGTTCGAGCGATTCTTGAACCCCGAACGCGTGTCGATGCCAGACTTCGACATCGACTTCTGCCAAGACAACCGCGCGCGCGTGATCGAGTACGTGCGTGAAAAATACGGTCACGACGCCGTTTCGCAGATCGCAACCTTCGGGACGATGTCGTCCAAGGCGGTCATCCGCGACGTCGGTCGCGTCCTCGGCATGCCCTACTCGTTTTGCGACATGCTCTCGAAGCTCGTCCCCGTCGAGCAGAACAAGCCGCTCCAGCTCGCAAAGGCGATCGAGGCCGAGCCGCAGATCAAGACGCGCTACGAAAGCGAAGAGGAGGTAAAAGCGCTCTTCGACCTTTCGATGCGCCTCGAAGACATGGTCCGCAACGTCGGGATGCACGCCGGCGGCGTGATCATCGCGCCGGGAAAGCTGACCGACTTTTGCCCGCTCTATTCGACCGACGCCGGCGCTTCCGTCGTCTCGCAATTCGACAAGAACGATGTCGAAAAAATCGGCCTCGTGAAATTCGACTTCCTCGGGCTTCGCAACCTGACGATCATCGAGCTTGCCGTCGATTACGTCGAACGCCTGACGGGCACGCGCCCACGCCTCGAATCCCTCCCCTTCGACGACGCCGAGGTCTATCGGATCCTCCGCGACGCGAACACGACGGCGATCTTCCAGCTTGAATCGGACGGCATGAAGAAGCTCCTCAAAAAGCTCATGCCCGACCGCTTCGAGGACATCATCGCCGTCCTCGCGCTCTACCGCCCCGGCCCACTCGGCTCCGGGATGGTCGACGACTTCATCCTGCGCAAAAAAGGTCAGCAGAAGATCGATTATTTCATCGACGACTTGAAGCCCTGCCTCGACCCGACGTACGGCGTGATCGTCTATCAGGAACAGGTCATGCAGATCGCGCAGGTCATCGGCGGCTACACGCTCGGCGGCGCCGACCTCCTGCGGCGCGCGATGGGCAAGAAAAAGCCCGAAGAGATGGCCGAGCACCGCACGCTGATGCGCGAGGGCGCGAAGAAAAAAGGCTACAGCGAAAAGCTCGCCGAACAGCTTTTCGACCTGATGGAGAAATTCGCCGAATACGGGTTCAACAAGTCGCACACCGCCGGATACGCCGTCATCACCTACTACACGGCGTGGTTGAAAGCGCACCACTGCTCGGCGTTCATGGCGGCGACGCTGTCTTCCGACATGGACAACACCGACGCGGTCAAACTCTTCCGGGACGACACCGTCATTCGGAACCGCTTGACGCTCCTGGGCCCCGACATCAACCTCTCGGAATACCGCTTCGTCCCGATCGACGCGAAAACGATCCGCTACGGCCTCGGCGCGGTCAAGGGAACCGGCGAGCGCGCCGTCGCGTCGATCGTCCGCGCGCGTGAAGTCGGCGGCGCCTTTTGCGACCTCTTCGACTTCTGCCGGCGCGTCGACAAGCGCCTCGTCAACCGCCGGAGCGTCGAAGCCTTGATCCGCGCCGGCGCGTTCGACGCGATCGACACGCACCGCGCCCGACTTTTAGCGTCGGTCGGCATCGCGATCGAAGCCGCCGAACAGGCCGAGCGCCACGCCGGACAAGCGGGACTCTTCGACGTTCTCGACGGCGGCGCCGCACCCGAAGCGCCGCGCCACCTGCGCGAACTTCTTCCCTGGAGCGAAGCGCAGCGCCTCGCGGAAGAAAAACTCGCGCTCGGCTACTTTTTTTCCGGCCACCCCTTCGGCCAGTTCAAACCGGAACTCCTGCGCATGACGCATACGCCGCTTGCGAAACTTCAAGCGCGCAAGGAGCCGCAACGCTTCGCGGGTATCGTTTCAAGCGTACGCTCGCGCGTCACGTCGCGGGGAAAAATGGCATTCATCGAACTCGAAGACGGCGAAGCCTCGCTCGGCGTGTCGGTTTTCAACGAGCTTTACGAAGCGAATTACGACAAAATCAGGAACGACAAGGTGCTCGTCGTCGAAGGGCGCGTGCAGAACGACGACTTCGCGGGCGAGGGCGCGCTCGGCGCGCGCGCCGACCGCCTGATGACGCTTTCCGAAGCGCGAAACGTTTTTGCGCAACGCCTGTGGCTCTCGATCGACGCGCGCGCAAAAGCTTTCGACGCGCGCTCGGCGGTCCGCCGCTTGGACGCTCTGCTGACGCCTTTTCTTTCGGGGAACTGCCCGGTCTTCATCGCCTTTCGGAACGCGGAGGCCGAATGCGAACTTGCGCTCGGCGACAAACGCCGCGTCCGGCTCGACAACGAACTCCTGAAATCGCTCTCGGAATGGCTCGGCGAAGAGAATATCCGGATCGATTATCCGTAGCAGAAAACAGGGATCAGGTATCAGGAATCAGGGATCAGATCGGTTACCGGCGGCTTCGCCGCCGCATAGGTGAAAATCCTCCTTGGTATAGGTTGGGCTGAGCGTAGCGAAGCCCAACAAGAGGCAAGACGACCAAACAAGATACGCCGGACGAAGCGCTACGGCTTGGATTCCCCGCTTTCCCCCTGACAAGGGGGAAATGAAGGGGGTTGTCGGCGCTTCGACAAGCATCGGCGCGTTTTCAAGCCTTCAAAACCTTCCTTATCACATCATTCATGCGCATACGGAATCGTTGGGCTTCGTTCCTCAGCCCAACCTATACCGCTTCAATGTAAAATGCATATATTCAAATCGCAAGTTCCGCGGAAAGCACGTCCCAAGGCGTACGCAGGCGCACTCCGTCGCGCACGACAAGCCCCGCCGCCTCCAGCGCGGTCACGTCTTCGTGCACACGCTTATAGTCGCGTCCCAGCGCGCGCCCGAGCGCCCGGATGCTCTCCGCGCCGCCTTCCCGACGCAAGCGCCGCAACATTTCCAGTCGCTTGGGCGTCAGCGCCGACAGCATCTCTTCGAGCGACATGAAGGTGATGTGTCGTTCCTCGAAATCCTCTCCCGCCGCCGCTCGGTCGAACGCCGCCGCGAAACGGCGCCCCATATCGCGGGAGCTTCCCACGTGTACGGTCACTCCGCCCATTTCTCGCTCCTTTCGCGTTCTACGTCGTCCAAAAAATCCTCGACCATCCGCATAGTACGCATAGCTTGAACTGAGGGCAACGTGAAGTCCAGCGGAAGGGATCCCTCGCAGGTATAGGTTGGGCTGAACGGAGTGAAGCCCAACGATCGCACGACGGTTTGGAAAGGCCCAACATAGAGCAATATGACCAAACAAGATACGCCGAGCGAAGCGCTACGGCTTGGGTTCCCCACTTTCCCCCTGACAAGGGGGAAATGAAGGGGGTTGTCGGCACCTCGACGAGCATCGGCGCGTTTTCAAGCCTTCAAAACCGCCCTTATCACATCATTCATGCGCATACGGAATCGTTGGGCTTTGCTGCGCGCAGCCCAACCTATACCGCCATAAGGGCACGGCACGCCGTGCCCCTACAATTCTCTGTCTCCTGATTCCTGAACCCTGTCTCCTGAACCCGCCACCGCCGCGAGGATGCCCTGGATCAGCCGCAGCGGCGTCGGTGGGCAACCCGGAATCGAAACGTCGACGGGGATGACATTGGATACCCTGCCGCAACACGCGTAGCTCTCGCCGAAAATTCCGCCGGTGCATCCGCAATCGCCCGTCGCGACGACGAGCTTGGGTTCGGGCGTCGCCTCGTACGCGCGCTTTACGGCGACTTCCATGTTCTTTGCGACCGGCCCGGTAACGAGCAGAAGGTCGGCGTGGCGCGGGCTTGCGGTGAATTTGATCCCCATCGCCTCGACGTTGTAGTACGGTATGCCGAGCGCGTGGATTTCGAGTTCGCAGCCGTTGCACGACCCGGCGTCGATTTCGCGGATGAAGAGCGAACGGCGAAAGCGCCGCGCGATCTCGTCGGACAGGCGGCGCGTCGCGGCCTGAAGTTCCGGGTCGGCATCGGGCGGCGCCTCGGTGAGGACGCCGTCGTGAAGTATCTGCCTCAATATCGAAAACACGAAAGCGGCTCCTTGTTACGGCGTTCCCACAGCGGGCTTCGATGCGTTTTCAGCGCGGTGTGCGCGGAGTGCGTCCAAAATGGCCTCCATAATCATAAATCGGGGCCGGCGTAAGAGAGGTTGAACGACTTGTTGATCAGCGGAAAATCGGGGACGATGTTGTCGATGATCGCGTGTTCGAGCAGCGGCCAGTTCATCCACGAGGGGTCGCGCGGGTGGCAGCGCCGGATTTTCCCGTCGGCGCCGGTCTCGAGCGCGACGAAAACGTCGCCGCGCCAGCCTTCGACCCATCCGAATCCCCGCTTTCCCGGTTCGCTGCGCGCGGCGTTCCAGACGTTGCCTTGCGGCAGCCCGTCCGCGAGGGCGCGGATCAGCCGGAGCGACTCGTCGATTTCGGCAAAGCGTACCAGAGCACGCGCGGCGACATCGCCGCGCTCTTCCATCGCGACGACGGGCTTCATCCGGTCGTAGGGCGAAACGGGGCGGTCGGCGCGCAAATCGACGCGTTGCCCGCTCGCGCGCGCCGCGACGCCGACGGCGCCGAGCCGTTTCGCAAGCTCGGACGTGATCCGCCCGGTCGTCAAAAAGCGATCCTGCAGACCGGCGTGCTCTTCATAAACGTCTTTCAGACGATGCACGTCGCGTTCGGTCGTCCGGCACTGTTCGACGATCCCGGATACGCCGGCGTCGTCGAGGTCGACGGTCACGCCGCCGGGGACGATCTTGTCCATCATGAAGCGGTGGCCGAAGAGTCGGGCGTTCAGGCGCAGCCAGTCTTCCTTGATCCGCATGAATTGCATCAAGCCGAATGACAGGGCGACATCGTTGCCGAGGTAGCCCAGGTCGCCCAGGTGGTTGGCGACGCGCTCGCGCTCCAGGAAGAGCGCGCGAAGCCACGCGGCGCGCGGCGGCGCGGTCACACCGCAGATCATCTCGGCGGCCTGACTGTAGGCCCACGCGTACGCGACGGTCGAATCGCCCGAAACGCGGCCCGCGAGCTTGAGGCCGTCGGCGAGGCTCATCCCCGAAAAGCGCTTTTCGATGCCTTTGTGCTTCCAGCCCAAGCGTTCTTCGAGGCGCAGGACGCTCTCGCCCATGACCGAGAAGCGGAAATGCCCCGGCTCGATGATTCCGGCGTGGATCGGGCCGACGGCGATTTCATGGACGCCGTCGCCGCCCACGTGGACGAATTCGTAGTTTTCGTTCGCGGTATCGAAGCTATCGAAGCGCGCCTCCGGCGCGTCGGAACGCAGCGGGAAGTAGTCTGCCGGCCAGTTGGCGTGGCGCAGCCAGGGGCGCAAATCGCCGCCGCTCGGCACGGCGCCGACGAGGTCGCGGACGGCGCGCTGCATCCGGTCCGCCGCCGGGAAAAACCCGGAAAGGTCGGGGAAGGTCGGGTCTTCGACCGGGCACACGAGTTTTACGCAGGCGATCCCCTCGGGCAAATCGAACGCGGCGCAGACCGCGATTCCCGGCGTCTCCCCGTCGCGCTCGTCGGCGCCCCAGAGGGCGACGAGCCGCCGCCCCGACTCGTACGCGGCGAGGGCAAATTCGCCGAATTCCTCGAAGTCGGCGCGCGCGGTATGGGCGGACGCTTCGCCGCCTTCGATGCGCGTGAATTCGAGAGGCTGATCAAGAAAGAACATCGCGGCTCACCCGATGAATTTCGCGGCCTGACGGTACCACTCGGCCAGATACGGCGGAACCCAGAGACCGAGCATGAGGACGATGCCCAAGTGAATGAAGACCGGGAAGAGCGCCGGATTGTGCGACAGCGGCTTGACGCTCGGCCTGCCGAAGGCCATCGCCTGCACCTTCCCGAAAATCGCCGCGAAAGCGACGCCGAGCGCGACCAGGAGGATCGGCGTCGCCCACGGGTGATACTTGATCGCCGTCGTCAGGATCATGAATTCGCTCGTAAAGACGCCGAAAGGCGGCATTCCGAGGATCGCGAGCGTACCGAGCATCAGCCCCCATCCGATCGTCGGCGAAGCCTTGATGAGACCCCGAATGTCGTCGATGATCTGCGTATGCGCCATCTGCGCGGCGTGCCCGACGGCGAAGAAGATCGCCGATTTGGTCAGCGAGTGGACGGTCATGTGAAGAAGCCCCGCGACGTTGGCGACCGGGCCGCCCATGCCGAAAGCGAAGGTGATGATGCCCATGTGCTCGATCGACGAGTAGCCGAAGAGGCGCTTGACGTCCTTTTGGCGCGACAGGTAGAACGCCGGGACGACGACGGTCAAAAGCCCGAAGATCATCATCAGATGGCTCGCGAAGGCGTTTTCGAGCGCGCCGTCGACGAGGACCTTGCAGCGGATGATCGCGTAGAGCGCCACGTTGAGCAGGAGTCCCGAAAGAACCGCCGAAACCGGCGTCGGGCCTTCGGCGTGCGCGTCGGGGAGCCAGTTGTGCAGGGGGACGAGGCCGGTTTTCGTTCCGTAGCCGACGAAGAGAAAGACGAAGGCGAGCGAAAGGACGGTCGGTTCAAGCTCGGTCTTCACGGCGTCGAGCTGGGTCCAGAGCAGCGCGCCGCCGTCGTGCCCGAGGACGCGCTCGGCGGCGAAGTAGATCAGGATCGTCCCGAAAAGCGCCTGCGCGATCCCGACACCGCAGAGGATGAAGTATTTCCACGCGGCTTCGAGGCTCGCCGGCGTGCGGTAAAGCGCGACGAGCAGCACCGTCGTCAGCGTCGCCGCCTCCATCGCAACCCACAGGATGCCGAGGTTGTTCGTCGAGAGCGCGATCAGCATCGTGCACATGAACATCTGGAACATGCTGTGGTAAAGCCGCATCCGGCTCCCGGTCAGGCGTCCGAGGTTCCGTTCGATCCGCATGTACGGGCGCGAAAAGAGCGCGGTGGTAAACCCGACGAGCGCGGTCAGCGCGATCAGGAAGACGTTGAGCGGGTCGACGAAGAAATGCTCTTCAAACAGGATCAGCGGCCCTTCGTCGACGACGCGGACGGCCAGAAACACCGACGCCACGAGCGTCAATAAGCTCGCGGCGGCGTTGACTTCCGGCGCGCGGCGGCTGTGCCCGACGAAGGCGAGCAACACCGACGCGACGAACGGAACGGCGAGGACGAAAAGGAGTTCGTTCATCGGATTTTACGAGGCATGGCGAGGAAAATTGAATTGAAATGACATTGACCATTTTACCGGCGTTAACGGCTGTCGGCTCTGTACAAAACAATCAATTTGTTTTCACGGGCGTCTTTTGAAAGTACAGCCTGTTGACCTGTTTCTCTTTCCTGTCCTATCCAGTCGGAATGATTCAGCCAACCCATCTGAATAAGCAGTATTTCAGGATCATTTGCGGATATTTTCTCGAAGTTGATAGCCAGATAGTAACCGGACTTGTCTTTTCCCGTGTCGGATTTTGCGTAGCTTCTGTTACCGTATATGGAACCCCGCGAGGAAGTTTTCAACTCGAAAGAGAGCGTATCGTCATATTCACAAACGACATCCTTTTCCTTTCCTGTTCCCTTGCGAAATCCACCAACATTTCTTGAGATATATTCCGGCACGACATCGTGAAGCAACGCGCCCGTTGCCTGTGGTGAAATACTCATTTCCCTGATCAGCAAATTGAGATAGGTATTAATTTTCCCGTGCAAGATGCTTTGCCAGGATTTCAGGCAAAACTCCACAATATACGGTGTCAGCGGGTGTTCTTGTACCAGCTTTTCGGTTATTTCACGCCATTGTTCGACGCTCTTTCCCTCATACGGATCCAAAATTCACCTCCCTGTCCGAGCATGAGAACAAAGGGATTTGCCGAGCGCCCTGTTCTGCTTGTTGAATACGTTTTTTAGCGATTTCGCAATATTCGGGCTTGATTTCAAAGCCAATGCAAAAGCGATTATTTTTCATGCAGCTTTCAAAAGTAGTACCTGAGCCGACAAACGGATCAAAAATCACCTCTTTTTCGTTGGAGAACGCCAACACCAATCTGTCTGTCAAATCGGAAGGAAACTGGCAAGGATGTGGAGTACGCTCGACGGACGAACGATTGTAACCTGTTGTTACTTTCGCAATTTCCCAAACATCGGACGGATTTTTCCCCAAAGTATTTACTCTTGATTTTCCGTTTCGTCTGGAATTGGGATATTTTACATTCCTGTCCCTGATCGCATCCAGGTTAAAAACATAATTTTTGCTGTCTTTCACATACCACAAGACTTTTTCGTTGCGTGGGCTCAAATAATTCTTGCAAGCGACTCCAGCCGAATAATTCCAGACGATCTCCTGATTGAGGTACAGCGGCACTTTATCCCACAGTAAATAAGGAATGGGAATTGCATGCCCTTGATTTTCGACAGTCATATAACCCAGATTCAACAGCAAGGCACCGTTCGCAAGCAACAGTTTGCTTGCTCTGCCAATCCATTCGACAGACCAGTCGATATAATCGTTGAGCGGTTTTACACTTTCATATTCCTTGCCAATATTATAAGGCGGGCTTGTTATGATCGTACTGAAAATTTCCGGAGCAATCTTTTTTTGAAGCGATAGAGTGTCCCCGCAAAACAGCATGCAAGTTTCAGTTTCATGGTACGGCAAACCCAAACTTGTGGTCAGGTCTTTCCTTATGTTTTCAAAGTCCATGGACCCCACCCTCCCTTCGCCGATAGTCAAAAGCACTGCCAAGGCGTGCCGGCGTCATTTCACTTTTCGCTCGCCGTCTTTTCATGCAATTCATTCTTCTCTCGCCTTTTCCATCTGCCGGATGTCGAGGCTGTCGAACTGCTGGCGGATCTGGAAGAAAAAGACGCCGAAGATGACCATCCCGACCATCACGTCGAGCGCGATGCCGAGTTCGACGACCATCGGCATCCCGTAGGTCGCGCTCGTCGCCGCGAAAAACAGGCCGTTTTCCATCGCAAGAAACGCGATCACCTGCGGAACCGCCTTGCTGCGCGTGATCATCATCAGGAAGGAAAGGAGGACGCACGCGAGCGCGATCCCGATCGTCGAGCGCAAAACGGTTCCCGAAAGCTCCGAGATCGGCGTCGCGACGTTGAACGCGACGATCACGAGCCCGATCCCGACGAGCATCGTCGTCGGGATGTTGAGGAGTGTTTCGACGTCCCACTTGACCGAAAGCCGGCGGATCAGGCGGTGCAGCACCCACGGCAGCGCGACGACTTTCAGCGCGAGCGTGATCATCGCCGACCACAATAAATGGCTCTGCTTCGTCGAGACGGCGACGACGAGAATCGAGACGAAAAGCGCGATTCCCTGCAAGAGAAACAGGTTGATCAGGGTCAGGATGCGGCGCTGCGCGAGCATCGAAAAGCCGAGGAGGAGCATCAGCGCCGCGCAGAGGTTGATGATCTGCCCGGCTTCGGGCAGGACGCGCGCGAGGAAGTCGATCACGGCCCGGTCTCCAGCAAGAGGCGCACGAGCATCGCGAGCACGGCGAGCAGGAACGCCGTCCCGAGAAATTCCGGCGCGCGGAAAATCCGCATCTTCGCGCTCAAGGTTTCGATCAGCGCCAGAACGAAGCCGCCGACGGCGAGTTTGACCGCCATCGCGACGCCGGCGCGCGCGATCATCTGAAGCGGCGCGTCGGCCTCCGAGATGCCGAGTGGGAAAAACAGCGCGATCCCCAGGCAGAAATACGTGAAGAGCTTCAGCGAACTCGCCCACTCGATCAATGCCAAGTGGCGTCCCGAATATTCGAGGATCATCGCCTCGTGGATCATCGTCAGTTCGAGGTGCGTCGTCGGGTTATCGACCGGGATCCGCGCGGTTTCGGCGAGCGCGACCATCGCAAAGGCGATCGACGAGAAAACGAGGCTCGGATAGATCGTGAATTCCCGCTGCGCGAGCGTTTCGACGATCGTCGAGAGCGAAGTCGATTGCGAGATCAAGGAGGCGGTAAAAAAGACCATCAGGAGCGCCGGTTCGGCGAGGAATCCGATCAGCATTTCGCGGCGCGCGCCGAGCGAGCCGAACGCGGTGCCGACATCCATCCCGGCGAGCGCCATGAAAACGCGCGCGAGCGAAAAAAGCCCGACGAGCGCGATCGCGTCGGCGGCCGGCGAAAACGCGAGGTCGGTCGAGAGCGTCGGGACGATCGCGGCGGCGAGCGCCGTACAGGAAAAAACGATGTAGGGCGCGGCGCGGAAGAGCGATGACGCGTTGTGCGCGAGCAGGACTTCCTTGTGGAAGAGCTTGTGCAGCGTGTAATACGGCTGGATGAGCGACGGCGCGGAGCGGTTTTGCATCCACGCGCGGCACTGGTTGACCCAGCCGGTCAGCGCGGGCGCGAGCAGCACGGCGAGGAGCAGCGTGAATATCTGGATGAGAAATGCCGTCAGGTTCATCGATCACCCATGCGTCATGACAAGGAGGATGAGCAGCGTGATGAAGCCGTACAAAAGGTAGATCGCGATGCGGCCGTGCTGCAGGAAGGCGACGACGCGCGTACCGTATTCGACGAGGCGCGCGGTCGGCAGGTAGAGCCAGTTCCAGAACGGGTCTTCGACGCCGCTGCGGTAAACGGGCTTCGAGTCGAAAGCCGAAGGATGGTGGCGGGTATGCTGCAAAAACGACGCGAAGACGCGGCGGATCGGCTGGCTGAAGCCCTCGGCGGTATCCTGCATGCGCGAAGTCTGGAGCGGGAATCCGCAATCCCACGCGGGAACGCACTTGACGTTCCCATACACGTCGAGGTTGCCGTGGAAAAAGCGGCGGACGACCCAGAAAACCAGCGGGACGAAGAGCGCGAGGCTAACGAAGAAGATCGCCGCGCTGTAGCTCGCGCGGTCACGGCTGATCGGCGCGAGCAACCACCAGGGGTTCTCGGTCACGACATCGCGCAGACCGTTGTCGAGAAGGAGGCGCGTCACCGGGTCGATGAGCGCGACGACGAGGTTCGGAAAGAGTCCGAGCAGCACGCAGCCGACCCCGAACCACACGAGGCCGAAAAATTCGTGACGGCCGGCGTCGTGCGCGTGCAGGAGGTTTTCTTCGCGTGGCTGGCCGAGAAAGACGATCCCGAAAAACTTGACCATTGCGAATCCCGAAAGCGCGGTCACGAGGGTAAACGCCGCCGCAGCGACCGGCAACAGCATGTGGAGATAGCCTTGCGGCAAGCCCGAAGTGAACAGGAATCCCTGGAGCATCAGCCACTCGGAGACGAATCCGTTGAGCGGCGGCAAACCCGCCGCGGCGAGCGCGCCGACGAGCGCGAGCCACGCGACGCGCGGCATGCTGTGGATCAAGCCGCCCAATTTACCCAGATTGCGCTCACCGGTCGCGTGCAGCACCGTTCCGGTGCATAGAAAGAGCAGACTCTTGAAGTAGGCGTGATTCAGGCAGTGGTAGAGCGCCGCCGTCAGCGCGAGCGCGGCGAAGAGCGGCAGCGAGAAGGCCTTGAAGACCAGGGCGAGGCCGATCCCGATCAGGATGATCCCGATATTCTCGATCGACGAGTACGCGAGCAGGCGCTTCATGTCGGTCTGCACGGCGGAAAATATGACGCCGAAGATCGCCGACGCGAATCCGAGCACGAGTAGGAGCAGCCCCCACCACCAGTATTTTGCGTGAAGGAGGTCGAAGCCGACGCGCAAAAGGCCGTAGATCGCCGTCTTGAGCATGACGCCGCTCATCATCGCCGAGACCGGCGACGGCGCGGCGGGATGCGCTTCGGGGAGCCAGACGTGCAGCGGCAGGATTCCCGCCTTCGCGCCGAAGCCGAAGAGCGCGAGCAGAAAGGCGAGCGTCGGCCAAATCCCGGTTTCGGGGAAGCGGCGCATCGCGTCGAAGGTGTAATCGCCGGCGTTCCCCGCCATGAGTCCGAAGGACAGCAGGATGCCGACGGCGCCGATGTGCGCGACGAGGAGGTAGAGGAAGCCCGCGCGGCGAATTTCGGGAATGCGGTGATCCGACGTGACGAGGAAAAACGAACTCAAAGCCATCGTTTCCCACGCGATCATGAACGCGTAGCCGTCGTCGGTCAGCATCACGCAGACCATGCTCGCCAGAAAGATGTGGTAGAGCAGGCAGAGCAGGCCCGGAATCGCGCCCTTCCCGCGCCGGAAATAACCCCCCGCGTAGATCGATATTCCCGTCGACGCGGCGCCCAGCAAAAACAGGAAGAACGACGAGAGCGCGTCGAGCCGCAAATGAAAGGGAAGGTCGGGCAGACCGAGCGCGAGAACGCGCGTCTGCGGCGCGGCGACGATCCCCGAAAGCGCGCACAGCGCGAGGACGACGCCGAGGAGCGCGCCGAGCGGGAAAAGTACGCCGTAAATCAGGCGCGACCGGAAGGGGAAGGAGATCCCGACGATTCCGATCAGCAGCCATCCGGGGATGACGATCGTCAGAATCGTGTCGAGAATCGACATTTTCGCGCCTCGTTACTCGTTTTGACCGTGCAAAGGCGCGCGCGACTTTTTGTCGAGGTTTCGCATCTTATTTTATCCGCATCCCCGGCAGCGCGCCGTCGTCAGGGGACAGCAGGAAAATTCCGGGACCCTCCTCCGAGGACGCCGCGAGAACCATGCCCTCGCTGAGACCGAACTTCATCTTGCGCGGCGCGAGGTTGGCGACCATCGCCGTCATCCTCCCGACGAGCCGCGCGGGGTCGTAGGCGGACTTGATCCCCGCGAAAACCTGGCGGGGCTTCGCTTCGCCGACGTCGAGGACGAGGCGGAGGAGCTTTTCCGCGCCCTCGACGCGCGCGGCGTCGACGATGCGCGCGACGCGCAGGTCGACCTTCATGAAGTCGTCGATCGAAATTTCTTCGCCGACCTGGACATGCGCGGCGGTCGGCGCGAGCGACTCCTTGTTCGCCTCGACGAGCGCGTCGATCCGCGCGGATTCGACGCGCTTCATCAAATGCGAATACGCGCCGATCGCGTGCCCTTCGGGCAAGGGCGCCTCGGCGTCACTCCACAAAAGTGGCGCGACGCAAAGGAAGCCCTCGACCGCCTCGGCAAGCTTCGGCAGCACGGGCTTCAGATAAAGCGTCAAAAGACGAAAAGCCTCGATCGCCTCGGAACACACCGCGTGAAGCTCGGCTTCGCGCCCCGCCTGCCGGACCAATTCCCAGGGTTTGCGGTCGTTGACGAAAACGTTGGCCGCATCGGCGAGCGCCATGATTTCGCGCACGGCGCGCCCGAATTCACGCTGCTCGTAAGCCGCCGCGATCCTCGGCGCGGCGTCCCTGAATTCGCCCAACCAAGCGGCGTCGGTTCGCGCCAGACGGCCGCCGAATTTTTTGCCGATGAAACCCGCGCAACGGCTCGCAATATTGACGTACTTGCCGACCAGGTCGGAATTGACGCGCGCGACGAAGTCTTCGAGAGAAAGGTCGATGTCGCCCATCGTCGCGTTGAGCTTCGCCGCATAGTAATAGCGCAACCATTCGGGGTCGAAACCGAGTGCGAGATAACTTTCCGCCGTGATGAAAGTCCCGCGAGATTTCGACATCTTCGCGCCGTCGACGGTCAAAAACCCGTGCGCGCACACGCCGCTCGGCGTTCGGAAGCCCGCGCGTTCGAGCACCGCCGGCCAGAACAAGGCATGAAAATACAGGATGTCCTTGCCGATGAAGTGATAAAGCTCGGCGTCCGAATCCCGCCCCCAGTAATCGTCGAAATCGATGCCTTCCCGGGCGCACAGGTTCTTGAACGACCCCATGTAACCGATCGGCGCGTCGAGCCAGACGTAAAAATACTTTCCCGGCGCGCCGGGAATCTCGAAACCGAAGTACGGCGCGTCGCGCGAAATGTCCCAATCGTCCAGAGAATCGAGCCATTCGCGCATCTTGTTCGCGGCCTCCGGCTGAAGGCGACGGCGTCCCCCGGCGCCCTCCGGCGCCGAACTCGTCCACGCCTTGAGAAAATCCGCACACGCGCCGAGCTTGAAGAAATAATGCTCCGAAGTCCGCAACTCCGGCCTCGCACCCGAGACCGCCGAATACGGATTCTTCAGTTCGTTCGGCGTATAGGCCGCACCGCAGCTCTCGCAGTTATCGCCGTACTGATCCTTCGCGCCGCACTTCGGGCACTCGCCCTTGATGAAGCGGTCGGGAAGAAACATCCGCTTGACCGGGTCGTAATACTGCTCGACATCGCGCTTGTCGATCGCGCCTGCAGCCATGAGCCGCGCGTAGATTTCCTCGACGCACTCGCGCGTCTCGGACGAATGCGTGCTGTAAAAATTGTCGAACGCGACGTAAAACCCCGAAAAGTCACGCGCGTGCTCGCCGTGCACGCGAGCGATCAAGGCCTCCGGCGTCAAGCCGTCCTTCTCGGCGCGCAACATCACCGGCGTCCCGTGCGTATCGTCGGCGCAGACGTACCAGCACGCGTTCCCGCTCATTTTCTGAAAACGCACCCAGATATCGGTCTGGATATACTCGACGAGGTGGCCGAGGTGAATTGCACCGTTGGCGTAAGGCAATGCCGAAGTGACGAGAATCTTTCGGGTCATGACGAAAAGTGGAATCGAAAACGTATAGCGCCGCAACGCGGCGCTTTCGGTAAAACGAGTATTCTAGCAAAATACGCGCTCACGTGAATAAAAGGAACAACAACGATGGCAATGACACCCAAGGACATTCGGGCGGCGCTCGATACCCTCATCGACCCGGCGACGCAAAAGCCCTACACCTGCGCGCGCTCCGAGGACACGATTCGCATCGACGGCGGGAAAGTCCGCGTCGAAATCGAACTCGGCTACCCGGCAAAAACCCGGATCGACGCGATCCGCGAAGAAATCACCGCGCTTCTCCGCACAAGCCTCGGCGTCGAAGACGCCGAAGTGATCGTCACCTCGAAAATCATCGCCCACGCCGTCCCGCGCGGTCGGAAACTTCTGGCAGGCGTCAAAAACATCATCGCCGTCGCCTCGGGCAAAGGCGGCGTCGGCAAAAGCACGACCGCCGTCAACCTCGCGCTCGCGCTCGCCCAAGAAGGCGCGGCGGTCGGCCTCCTCGACGCCGACCTCTACGGCCCCTCGATCCCCCGGATGCTCGGCGTCCCCGACGCCCAACCCGCCTCGCCCGACGGAAAAACCTTCGTCCCGGTGCGAGCCTACGGCATCCAGGCGCTCTCGGTCGGCTTTCTCGTCGACGCCGACTCGCCGATGATCTGGCGCGGCCCGATGGTCGCGCAAGTCCTCGAACAACTCCTGACCCAAAGCCACTGGAACGCGCTCGACTACCTCGTCGTCGACATGCCGCCCGGAACGGGCGACGCGCAACTGACGCTCGCGCAAAAAGCCCCCGTCACCGGCGCGCTCATCGTCACGACGCCGCAAGACATCGCGCTCATCGACGCGCGCAAAGGACTCAAAATGTTCGAAAAAGTCGGCGTCCCGATCCTCGGCGTCGTTGAAAACATGGGTCTGCACATCTGCCCCGAATGCGGGCACGAAGAAGCCATTTTCGGACAAGGCGGCGCCGAAAAAATCTGCGCCGACTTCGGCGTCGCCTTCTTGGGCGCGCTACCGCTCGAACGCGGCATCCGGGAAATGACCGACGCCGGAAACCCGACCGTCGTCGGAGACGCCCACTCGCGCACCGCCGAAATCTACCGCGCGATCGCCCGCCGTGTCGCCGTCCGCGTCGCCGAACTCGGCAAGGAAATGAGCGGCAAATTCCCGAACATCGTCGTCCGAAACGATTGAATCCGCGTAGGCTGGAGCGGAATAGGTTGGGGTGAGCGTAGCGATGCCCAAGGTTTCCGGGGCGGTATGGGTTCTTGTAGGGGCACGGCGTGCCGTGCCCACCATCATTCCCGCGTCTGCGGAACGGTGAGGACAGCCGCATAGCTTGGGGTGAGCGAAGCGATGCCCAACATCAGCTATCAGGCATCGGCGGTATAGGTTGGGCTGCGGCGAAGCAAAGCCCAACGATTCCGCATGCGCATATCAGATGTCAGGGATCAGGAATCAGGAATCAGGAATCAGATGAAAACCGATCGGTGTTTCAACGATCTTCCTCCGGCGGCAACGCCGCCGCTTGCTGATCTGATTCCTGTCCTCTGATTCCTGATACCTGATAGAACTGCCCACTGAGTTGTGGAATCAGCATCAGATACCCAAATCCTTGTACATGGCGTCGGCGCTTTCGTATCGTTTACCCTTGCCCGCCTTGAGTTCTTCCATGGCTTTCCGCGTGCTGCGATTTGGCAGCTCAACCGCGAACGGCAAACGGCCCTCTTCGGCAACGCGAAGAAAAACCAGGCGAATGAGGTCGGACGCGCTCAAACCCATGCCGTTAAGCGTGGACATGGCTCGTTCTTTCAGGTCTACCGGGATACGCGCTCGGACAACCGCATCAGCGCTCATGGTGTTTCTCCTTCGTTTTGTATAGCTACATTGTAGCCACAAAACGAATCCATTGCGAGGCCTTATGGCCTATGCGGGATACTTTCCGGCGGCGAAGCCGCCGCTGATTGATCTGATTCCTGACATCTGATCCCTGACCCATGATATGCGCATACGGAATCGTTGGGCTTTGCTTCGCCGCAGCCCAACCTATACCGCCGAAAACGGAGCGGAAACGCTATAGGTTGGGCTGAACGAATGTGTGAGCCACAACGTTTCCGAGGCGGCATGAAAAAGCGTATCGTACGCCGGATTTTTTGCAGTGTAGAATGGAAACTTCCGCTGGAATCCCGGAAATTTGAAGTTTCATGCAAGGAGTAGAGCCGTGGAAAAAATGCCAAAAAGTTATCTGCCCGCCGAAGAACGCGAAGCGCTTTTACGCGAAGGCGGGATGAATCTCGTCTATCTTGCCGAATCGCAGGACGCGGGCAAAGCGGGTGACGAGGAGACCGCATGGGCTTGGCTTGCGTTTGCCGAACTCCCCGCCCACACCCTGATGGCGTGCAAGAAGGTTTTAGGCGCGGATTTCGTTCGGAAAGTGGGTTTGAAAACCGCCCCTGCCGACGCCGTCTATGGCTCAGGTTGGCTCGATGCGCCATGAATGACGCTCAAGTGCTGTCTCGCCTGCAGCGGATATTGACCGTGGAAAACGGTTTGCATAAGGAGCAGGCAAATTCGAGACTGGCGTGGAGATTGGATGACGCGTCCGGCGATTTTCTTGGATACCTCAAAGAGGTCGGCGAAAGCAACAGACCTGAGCAGATAGTCGCGGCTGAAAAAGCCATCCTGGAAAATGAGCTTGTTGAATACGCCAACAGCAAGGGCATGGTTTCAAGCCTCAACGCCGCCTTGGCGGAATTGACGGCAACCGAAAAACTTTTGGCGATTGTGGACGACCCGGTCAAATACAGACCCGTCGATCAATCTCACAGCCTTCCAAGAAACCGTGAAAAGGGTTTGCCGCTCGACGAAGCACGGCAAGCGTTCAAGTCACACACCGCGCGGCTGAACAATCTCGATAAAGCCAGATTGCCCGACAATGAGAAAAAAATCATCGACGCCAGAAAACGCGCCGTCTCAAATGCCGCGAGGCTTTACGCCCTGCGGCAGGCAAAAACTCTTGGTCTTGCTCCCGCCGAGTCCGCATAGCCCACATCAGGCATCAGGAATCAGAGGACAGGGATCAGATCAGTGACCGGCGGCTTCGCCACCGCTGTGGCGAAAACCCACCCTCTGCGCATAGGTTGGGGTGAGCGCAGCGAACCCCAACACAGCAGCGGATAAATAACCGCAAGGGTATATCCAGCGATGACCTCCGTAGGGGCACGGCGTGCCGTGCCCGATCAGGAATCAGGAAACAAGAACCGCGAAACACGGATACGCGCGAAAATTTGTGCAAACACTTCACTTTTCGCGCCTTTCGCGGTTGAAATCGGTTTTCATCTGTCTCCCGTCCCCTGTCTCCTGACCCCTGATATGCGCCTGTGGAATCGTTGGGGTTCGCTACGCTCACCGCCAACCTATACCGCCGAGAATAGAGTTCAATTCAAGAATCTATCGACATCTCTGACGGAAGGCGATAGAGTCCTTTCTGATATTTTGAGCAGAGAAAGCTGGGCGATGGGTAATCTTGTCATTTATCAACCGAACGACGGGACTGAAATTTCAGTCAGGCTGGAAGGTGACACGCTTTGGCTTACCCAAAAGCAACTCTCGGAGATTTTGGAAACGTCATCCGACAACGTAGGTCTGCATCTTAAAAACATTTATGCGAGTAGAGAATTAGACGAAACGGCAACTACCGAGGATTTCTCGGTAGTTCAACAAGAGGGGCGGCGTTCCGTTTCCAGGAAAATAAAGCATTACAACCTCGACGCGATCGTTTCTGTCGGATATCGCGTCAATTCCAGGCGCGGTACTCAATTTCGCCAATGGGCGACCGGCGTTTTGCGCAAGCATTTGATGCAGGGCTGGACGCTGGATCGCGCTCGGTTCGAGCGCAATGCCGCCGAACTGGAAGCGGCGCTGGCACTGGTCAGGAAGACCGCGCAATCGTCCGATCTGATTTCCGAAACCGGCAGGGGCTTGGTCGAGATCGTCAGTCGCTATACCCAAACCTTCTTGCTGCTACAACGCTACGACGAAGGATTCCTGACCGACCCCAACGGAAGCGCAGGCGGTACCTTGCCTTCTCTTGACCAAGTAAGGCATTCCATTGCCAACCTGAAAGCTGACCTAATGGCCCGTGGTGAGGCCAGTGATCTTTTCGGACTCGAACGTGCCGATGCGCTTGCGGCCATTCTCGGCAACCTCGATCAAACCGTGTTTGGCGAGCCGGCTTATCCAACTATTGAACGCAAGGCGGCGCATTTACTGTATTTCGTCATCAAGAATCATCCTCTCTCCGACGGTAACAAGCGCACGGGTGCATTTCTGTTCGTCGATTTCCTGAATCGCAACAACGCGCTCATGCGCGATGGGCAGCCGCTTATCAATGATATCGGACTCGCGGCATTGGCACTCCTGGTAGCCGAATCGGCACCGGCGCAAAAGGAAACAATGATCCGCCTGATTGAAAACATGTTGGTCGGTGTGCGATAAGAGACATGAACGAGTAGCGCGTTGGATACATCCGTCATAGCTCGGCTGAGCGAAGAGAGAGAAGCTCATTGATCGCGAGGCGGTATGATTCAGTGGTATAGCTTGGGCTGCGCGCAGCGATGCCCAACGTCTCGCTTGCGCGAAGCGCAAGCCATAACAGGATTCGGCATCATTCCCGCAAAAGCGGTTCCATTGGCGCGCGAAGAGGTGACATTGCGCGTAGGGGCAGACCTATGTCTACCCGGACCTTGGGCGAACACATAGGTTCGCCCCTACAAGGGGAATTCCCCTGTCCTTTCCATCATTCATGCGCCTGCGGAATCGTTGGGGTTCGCTTCGCTCACCACCAACCTATACCGCTGAGGGGCACGGCACGCCGTGCCCCTACGAGAACCCAACGCATCTGGTAATCGCCACGGCTCTCGATCCGCCCCGCCTGTACCGGTTCTTCTCGATCGGTTTTCATCTGATTCCTGACATCTGATTCCTGATACCTGATATGCGCCCGCTCGGCGAAAGAATGGCGGAAAGCACGATATTGGTATCAAGCAGGATTCGCATAGCGGTCGCGGTTCATTTCCCCGCGAATCGTATTTACCACGTCCACAATGTCCTGTTCCGTTTTCAGACCCAGGCGCTCCGCTTCGCCCGCAAAAGCCTTTTGTGCTCTCTCCAGTGCCAAAACCGAAGCATTGAGCACCCGGATTCCCTCGTCGTCCGTGACAAAAACCAGCTTGTCGCCCTCTTTCAGGCACAGCTTTTTCCGAATAGCCGCCGGAACGGTGATTTGCCCTTTGGACGTCAGCTTCGCAACTTCCATGTCCATGCAGTCATTCTCCTTGGATTCTTTACATTTCCTATATTCCTTATAATCCTTACGGAAGGAAGACGCAAGGTCGGGCGATCAGGGATCAAAAATCAGAGGACAGGAATCAGATCAGTAACCGGCGGCTTTGCCGCCGGAGTGACGAAAACCCACCCTCTACGCATAGGTTAGGGTGAGCGGAGCGAACCCCAACGCAGCAGCGGATAAATAACCGCAAGGGTATATCCGGCGATGACCTCCGTAGGGGCACGGCGCGGCGCGCCCATCGGCGGTATAGGTGGGCTGAGGAACGAAGCCCAACAATTCCGTATGCGTATGTATGATGGAATGGGGTGGTTTGGAAATGGAATAAAACCTTGGGCACGGCACGCCGTGCCCCTGCGCAAACCGCTCAGCCAGACCCTGTGAAGTCAGACAAAAAATTTTGCAAAAGCGACGGCGGCGCCGAAAACTCCCGCGCCGACAACGAAAGGATGCCATCTTGCTTCGACTTTTAATTTATCGCCCTCAAGCATTTTTTTTCTGATATCTGCCAATATCGCGTGCAACTCGAGGTTTTCGCGGTCGAGTAAGTCTTTCAATGCTTTTTCGTCGGCGGTCATTTCAGTTTCCTTTCGGTTTGATTTTTAGCGCAGAAATTTCGGCATGTCAAGCCCGACCCGCACAAACCCATGCGCGTATTTCCTGTTCGGCGGAATCGTTGGAATCAAGATCTCGCCTGCGGAATCGTTGTGGCTCTCGTTTCACTCAGCCCCACCTATACCGCCGAGGACAGAGCGGAGACGCTATAGGTTGGGGTGAGCAAAGCGAACCCCAACAATGGCGGGGCGGCGTGAAAAAGCGCACAGCTTGGACTTCGCTACGTTCAGCCCCAGCTATCCAGTATGGGAACGCGATTTCAGGAGGGTCAGGCTAGAAACTTCACAAGAGCGAGGGCGGCGCCAAAGACGGCGGCGGTAGCAACGAAGGGATGCCATTTAGATTCAGTTTGAAGTTTCGTTGTCTCGGCGATAATTTTCCCGATCTCGATGCGCATTTTTTCGTTTTCGGTGAATATCTTCGAGATTTCGGCATCGATTCGCTTGAAATGAATGAGTCGTTCTTCTTCGGGGCTTATGGAGTTTTCGGACATTTCAATCTCCTTTCAAATGATTTTTAACGTAGATTCTCCGAACTGTCAAGCCAAGCTATAGGTTGGGGTGAGCGCAGCGATGCCCAACGTCTCGCTTGCGCAAAGCGCAAGCCATTTCAGGGGTCAGGAATCAGGAGACAGGGATCAGATCGGTCAGCGGCGGCGTTGCCGCCGGAGTGACAAAATCTCACCAAGTATAGGTTGGGGTTCACATTCGTTCAGCCCAACATCGAAGTTGATGGCTCAAAAACCGCGAAACACGGACACGCGCGAAAATTTATGCAAACACTTCACTTTTCGCGTCTTTCGCGCCTTTCGCGGTTGAAATCGGTTTTCATCTGATCCCCTATTCCATCATTCATCCGCATACGGAATCGTTGGGCTTCGTTCCTCAGCCCAACCTATACCGCCGAGATGCGCCTGCGGAATCGTTGGGGTTCGCTACGCTCACCACCAACCTATACCGCCGACCCCTGAAAAAGGAAACCCCCACCGGTGGGGGTCTGGACCACCGGCGGGGGTTTGGTACAACAACTACTAAAAGTAATAGTTCAAGCGCACGTTACCGGTCACGCCTTCGCGCTTCCCGGCGTAGCCCTGAACGCCGAAATCAACGGCGAGCGGTGAACTCGCCGTCGGCGTCACGAGGAAGCCAACTTCGGCAACGCCCGTCCCGCCCGAGAGTTTCGGTGCATCTATTTTACCACCACTGAACCCGTCCAGCTTCGCATTTACCTTTGCGCCGAACTCGTGGTCGTACGCAAACCCCACGTAGGCCGCCGCGCGGCTCGTGAAGTCGTAACGCACGCGCGCGCCGGCTTTCAAACGCTCGGAACTCACGCTCGAAAACGAAACGCGTTCGCCGGTCGAGAGCGTGACGGTATCAGCGTCCTGCCGCGTCCAGAGCGCCTGACCGTAAGTATCGAGGGAAAGTTTATCAGAAAGCCCCTTCAGTTGCCAGACCTTGCCCGCGCCGATATGCGCGCCGGTGTAGGCGGTGTTCGACGTATAGCCCGCGCGCGTCCCGAAGTAGTCGCGGAGCGAATCCGACTGGTACTTCGTATCGACCTTGCCGCGACGCAGACTCCCCTCGACGTAGTAGCCGTCTTTCACGTCGACGCGCCCGAAGAAGCCGAAGCCCCGGTGGTGCGTGTTGCCGTCGCCGACGACCTTGCCCGAGGCGAACGAGTTGTACGTATCGTACTCGCCTTTGCCGTACTCGAAGAACGCGCCCGCCATCGCCTCGCCCGCACCGGTACGGAACCCCGCGACGGCGCCGGCGATGAAGTTGTAGCCCTGCGTCGTGATGTGCGAACCCGTTTCGTGGCGGATGCGGCCGGCGCTGTGCGCGTAGAAGGGTTGGAGGCCGGTTCCCCAGAGTCCTTTTTCGGGGATGTCCTTCCCGTCGTCGTCGGCGCCGTAGCTGCGCGCGAGCTGCGCGCGCGCGGCGGCGATCCCGTGCGACGCGATGAAGTCGCTCGACCGCGTCAGCGCAGCGGTTCCCGAGAGGTGGCCTTCGGAGAGCGACTTGGCTTCGGGCCTGATCTGCGCGCCGTCGACGGTCGCTTGGATGGCGCCGCCGACCTTCTGGACCTTGAACGAGAGCCCGACCAGCGCGCCCATCGTTCCCGCGGCCTGCGAAGAGCTTGGGTCGGCGTAGCCGAGGCTCGTGTCATTCAGCGGTTCTCCCGTCAGGTTGCCGGACACATCGACGAGCTTGACCGAGCTACCCATACCCAAGCCGCTACCCGGGGCGACGACGACGTTGAATGTGCTCCCGCCGATGTTCGCGTCGCCGGTGACGGTGAGCATGGTTTGGCCCGCACTCATCGAAGCCGGAATAACGAAGTCGAGATTCGCGCCCGATGCGTTCAGGGTTCCGGTATATGCATTTTGCCCGGTGACGCTGATCCGGTTCCAAGCGTGCCCACTTGCGGTTTGGTCTGTGAATTGCGCGGCGGAGCCCCCTCCGAGCCTGAGCGCGCTCGAAGCGAAGCCTGTGGCGGTATTAGCCAAGATGAGATTTCCAGAGGCTACGATCGTTTCACCCGTATAGGTGATATCCGCACGGCTGAGTGTCAGGCTAGTGCCAGAATTACCTTGTTGACGCAGATTCCCCGCACCGCTAATCGCAAAATCGGCACTAGCGTTGCCTGTGCGACTGAACGCAAGCGTCGCGCCGTCCGCAACGGAGACGGACGCGGTCGACGCGATTTGACCATTAGCACCGTGGAATCGCAATGTTCCTTCATTGATTGTCACATTGCCGGTAAAGCCTGAGTTATTTTGTTGCAGTACCAAGGTCCCGGAACCTTCCTTGACGAGTTCTCCGGCGCCAGAAATGTTTCGGGCGGAGTTCGTGCTCCGGGTGATGTCTGCGTTGCTGGCGAAGTTGAAAACCAGCCGCGCGCCGCCATCAATTTCGATCTTCCCGTTCGCCAAGGTGGCTGCCGTTACAGCTCTGCCGTCGCCGAGCACCAAGGTTCCGGCTTTGACTTGTGTCAGGCCTGAGAGTGCCATTTGTTCCAGCGTCACGGTATTTATGTTTTCCTTGACCACAGTGCATGTGGCGCAAGTCGTGGATTGGATCCGCGCAAAAGTAATAGCGTCTTCACTGTCGATGACCAGCTTGCCGCCCGTACCTGTTGGGCTGGAAGAACTACTGCTATTTACGAGTACCTCTCCGAAGGTGTTGCCAAAACCGCTGCTTCCGTTGCCGATTTGCAGCGTTCCGCCTTCAACGAGCGTTCTACCGGTATAGTCCTGCTCGTGGGTCAGAATCAGCGTCCCGGTTCCGGTTTTTACAAACGAATCGTGGGCGACACCGCTTCCGCCTCCGGAAATCACGCCGTCGTATCGGAAAATACCGGTCCCGCCGTTGAGTCCAGAATCGGTCACGTCGATATCGAAGACCAGTATCGAGCGGATGCCTGAAAGAGTGACGTTGTTGGTCTCGGGGAAGCTGAAATGAGACCCCGACCCGATGCGCAGCACACCCTCCCTGACCGTCGTCAAGCCGGTATAGGTATTGTCGCCGGCGAGGATCAGGGCGTTCTGGTAGCCACTGGGACTGTCATACCCGGTAGGAAGGTTGACTTCGAGGCCGCCGCTCCCGCCAATGTTGCCGTCGAATTTGAAGTAGAGTGCATAATTGGTTTCTCCGGGTCCAGCACTCGTGTCATGCATCGTAAGGACATTGAGCTTGACGGTGTCGCCTGCGATCCCCGTGTCGAGGGAAGTCGCTTTTACCGTGTAAGGGTCGGGAGCAAGCCCGAGACCGCTCGATACGTAACCCCCATTTTGATAACCCTTATCCAAATCATAATTCCCATTATCGTTCTGGATAACAGAGAGATTGATCGTCCCGAAATTACTGATGCTACCGGTAAAAACATGATTTTCGATGTTTCGAAAGTTGCTAGCGGTAGCCGGGGTAGTTTTGCCGGTAATATCATTCACCACTAGGTTCAGCGTGTTTCCGTCGAGTGCGCCGGAGCCGCTGACCGAGCCGCTTACGCTTGTTTGAGCGTCATTTGCGGTGATCGTGACCGTGCCGGGGGAAGCAAGCGCAACGTTACCTGTACAACTAGCCGGGATAGTGATCGAATCGCCGCCAGTCCCGCAGGTCTGCGCGAAAGCACCCGTCGAGGCGAGAAGGAAAGCGGAAGCGACGGCGATTGCTAGGGGCGAGCGCCGAAACTGCGGAAGATTTTTGGGAGGCGCTTCAGGAGAGAGGCGCTTCAGGAATTGGTATTTCGGTTGGCGCTTTGCTCCGGGCTTTGTTTCGCGCGTAGCATTATGAATGGTCGTTTGCATTTTCGGTGTTTTTTGAAAAGTTATCTGGACCTGATAAGGGGAAGTGAACCCGCCTCCCCCCTGACAAGGGGGGAATGAGGGGGGTTTGGCAACGCTTTGGCAAACCTGAGCGTGATTCTGCAAACCCCTCCCAACCCTCCCCGCAAACCCCTCCCCATCCCTCCCAACCCCTCCCCATCCCTCCCAACCCCTCCCCAGCCCTCCCCTTGTCAGGGGAGGGAGTAGGGGGAAAGGAGTGGGGAGGGAGGGAGTAAGGGCAGAGTGAGGGAGAGGAGCAGAGGGGGAAGGAGAGGGAGAATGGCGCGAGGAAGCGAGAGAGCCTTCCCCCCTGATAAGGGGGGAATGAGGGGGGTTTGGCAACGCTTCATTCCACATGGTGTTGTATCGCTCGTGTTTCATCACCGACGCCAACCCGGCTTTGCAAATCCATGAACACCCCTTCGATGTTCTGCAAAACGTCCCGATTGGCATAGCGTATGACGTTCAGACCCAAGCGGCGCAGGTAATCGCTTCGTTCTTCGTCGTACTTGACTTGCTCGGCGTGGCTGTCACCGTCGATCTCGATGACCAAGCGAAGCTCGGCGCAATAAAAATCGGCGATATAAGGCCCCAAAGGCTTCTGACGCAGGAATTTGTACGCATGAAACTGCCGATGCCGCAATACCTTGTTCCAGATTAGTGATTCGGCGGGTGTCGGATTTCCGCGATTTTCGCGGGCATACCGTACAAGCGCTTTATCGTAAGCCAAGAATGTCAGGGCATTGTCGGGAGTGAGAGGGGCATCCCCCAACCTCTCCCCAGCCCTCTCCAACCTCTCCCCAGCCCTCCCCAACCCCTCCCCAGCCCTCCCCTTGTCAGGGGAGGGGGTGGGGCGGGAGGGAGTCACGTCCCTCCCCTCCCTGCCAAGGGAGGGGCCGGGGGTGGGTTGGGAGGGAGTGAGAGGCTCTTCCATTCTGGCAAGGGGAAGTGAACCCACATCCCCCCTGATAAGGGGGGAATGAGGGGGGTTTAAGGTCGATTCACTCTGCATTGAGCGTAGTCCGCCTTCCGAGCTGGAGCACCTATCGCTTACTTCGCGAGCGAAGCCTTGGCTTGCGCGATTTCTTCCTCGGTCGCTTCGGGCCGGCCTTGCGTGATCGCGCGTACCGCGACGGCGAGCGGCGAGTTCGAGCGCTGCCAATGCGAGCGGTAACCGCGCAAGGAGGAACGTGTACCCGTCGTTACCGCGCCGACGTAGGCCAAGTCGTTGAGGCTGTCGTAGCGTCCGCCGCCTGCGAGGGTCGCTATCGGGATCTGCGCGGGTGTGGCCAACGTGCTCGCGTTATAGACCCAGACGTCGTTCCCGTGCGCGTACCAGATGCGGTCGGTGTCGGACGTGTATTGCTCCGACCAGAAATAACCCGGAACGGCGGAAACAGTGTCGATCGTCGTGCGCGCGGCGAAGTTCGTCGTCGAGAACAAGGCTCCGTTCATTTGCCAAGGCTTGCTTGGATCAGTCGGATCCAACTGATACGCGCCGGCGAAGACATAGGCCAGATTCCCCTTGAAGCTGATGTCGCGGAACTCGTAGGGGAAGGTGGGGCTCGGTTGCATGCGGGGAGTAACGGTGGAGAGGTCGGCGGGGAGGCTCTGTATGCGCGAACTCGTGTTGTAGCCGCTCGTCGTCTGCGGTCCGCCGAGTGCCGCGACGAAGAGATCGCTCCCGTTCGTGGCGACCGCGAACGCGTTCCCGGCAAGAGTATCGTTGCTCGCATCGACGTCGATGCTGTTACCCGGATCGATGTCGAAGCTGACGATCAAGCTGTCCGCGTAAGACGACCACGAAGTGTCGGGGAAGGCAAAGAGGCCGTAGAGCACGTTGTTGACGACGATCAACTCCTGCCCGACGGCTTGGTACGTCGTCGGGTCGGGGTTGAAGCTGGGGTCGAGCGTATAGGTCACGCCGGTCGCCTGGTACGACGGACTGGTCGCCGCCGGATCCGCGTAGACTTCGATGACCGTGGCGGTGTCGTAGTCGATCGCGTAGAGGTAGCCTCCGAGCCGGACCGCGTTGTAGAGGTTGATCACGGGCCACGTTACCTGGCTGACCTGCCCTCCGGTGGGCGCGTCGTAGACGTACACAGGGCGCTGATTGACGCCGTCGTAGTCGGTGACGGCGATCCGTAGGTTGCTTGCGGTGTCGACAAAGCCCTCGACTTTCGGGTCGCCGTTGAGCCCCGTGTTGCGCAAATTGGGACTCACGGTAATCGCCGTGGTGACAGTCGCGTTCCCGTTGTCGATGAGCCGCCCTGCCATTCCGGAGGCGGAAGGATTGTAGGTATATACACCATAGGCTGCATAAGCGGTTGTTGCCATTTTTGGTACCTCACTAAAAAATTTTGAAAATATCCTCGTTTTACTTATCCCCGGCCGGGAACGCGCCGGGTTTGAAGCGATGTTTCAATGGGCTGTGGCTCGGATGCGCAAACATACCGTCATACGCACCCAAGCCCCGGTCGGAGACGAGGTCTAAAACGTCGTTGACGGTGGAGAAGACGTGTTGCGTAACAGAGGATTGAGAACAGACGACAAAAGTCAGAGCGCTCACTGCGTTCGCTTCGTGGTCTGTTTTCAGTGAAACCCCTTCCCATTTCTCCCCAACCCCTCCCCAGCCCTCCCCTTGTCAGGGGAGGGAGTTGAGCGGGAGGGAGGTGCGTTTCTCCCCTCCCTGAGAAGGGAGGGGTCGGGGGTGGATTGTGATGTCGCATGATTTCTTCCATCGGATTACAGATGCCTGATTACAGTTCTGTCTTCTGTCTTCTGTCTTCTGTCTCATACCGCCCCACGATCGTTGGGCTTCACATTCGCTCACCCCAACCTATGCAGACCGTTCTCTGTCCTCTGTCAGTAACTCCAGTTCAGCGTCGCGTAGACCGTGCGCCCCTGGTAGGGGTAGAGCACGTTCGGCGAGTAGCTGTATTGCTGTGGGTAAAAATTTGAGTTCGGGTGCGTAAACATATAGCCGCCATCCCGACCCATCTCCTGCTTCGGACCTTCGTTGAACACGTCGTTGACGCCGAACGAGACGCGCAAGCCCTTGTTCGGGCCGACCTTCGCGGCGAGCCAGCTCCCGCCGACGTTCATCCTCGTCAGCGGTTTCTCCCACTGGTCCTGGTTATAGTAGATGCGACCGATGTGGTTGCCTTCGATAAAGGCCGAGAGCGTGTTGTTGAAGAAGCGCATATTGAGCCGCACGTTCGCGGTGACGTCGGGAACGGCAAGCACGTGAATCGTCTGCCCCGGAAAGCGTTGCACCACCGAGTTGCCGCCAAAGTAGAAATACCCCGACGAGCCGCCGGTATAGTGCGCTTCCTGCTTCGTGACCGCGAACTGGATGTCGGCGCGCGTCGTCCACGCGATGTTGCCTTCGATCTCGATCCCACGGAAGATCGCGTCGCCGACGTTGATATACTTGGCTGCGATCGGCGTCGACAGGAGCGAGATGTTGTTTTCGGTCTTGCGCTCAAAACCCGTGATGCGGAAATTCCCCCGGAAGTCTTCGGAGAAACGCCCCTGCCACCCGAAGCCGGCTTCGACGGTACGCCCCTTTTCCGGGACGAGCGCCACGGCCTTGCCGGTGCTGTCGGAGTTCGGAACGATCCCCCAGCCGTTGCCGTAGATCTCGTAGAAGTTCGGGTAGCGAATGTACGTTCCCGTCCCGCCGAAGAGCTGCCAGCCGTTCTCGAAGGCTTTTTTGGCATTGAGGCTACCGGTCGTCTCCCAGTTGTAGTCGCCACTGCCGCCTTTCAAAGCAGGATTCCGGCGGCTGCCGATCGTCGGGCCGGTGAGCTTTTCGGCGCGGATGAGCGGCGTGATCTGGAGACCTCCGAGCGGGGCAATCGTGATCATGTCCTGCAACTGGACATTGCGTTTTTTGCGATGGAATTGGCTCAAAAAGTCGGAATCGATGATACGACCGCTCAGGTCTGCTTCGAGTTTTTCATCGTAGTATTCGGTGTGGAACTCGACCTGGTGCTTGAAGCTGCCAGCTTCGTTGAGCCGCCAGACGAGGTCGCCCGATACGCCCTTGCGCGTCGTCGTGTAATCGTTCCACGCGCCGCCCATCATGTTCTGAAAAGAGAGAGGCAGGGTCATGAGCAGAGCGTCGCGGTAGCTCTGCTTGTTCTTGAGCCAGGTCAAGTTGATCGCGGTATCGATCGCGCCGAAGGACTCGCGCCACCCGGCGATCGCCTCGCGCTTACGCATCACCTGACGCCTCTCGTGATTTTGAGGGTCCGGCGTGTATTGCGGCAGGTCTTGCGTGTGATCTATGTACCGAATATGCTCTGGGACGCTCCCTGGCATCATGCGGTCGAGGTCGGTCGCGGCGAATTTGAAGATGAAGCGCTTGTCCTCCCACTTGATAAGGAGGTTTTCCTTGTCGACGCGGTTCGCCTGCCGCTTCCGCTTCGCGGGGAGTTGCGTGCTCATGCCGGCCTGACTCGCCGGCGTCGAACCGTCGGCGAAGACCGTAGAGTTCATGGTCTTGATCGTCTTGTCGGTGTATTCAAAATTACCGTCGGTCGTGTCGCGGTCGACCGCAACCATCATGTGACCGGTGAGGAACGGGAAGTGCATATTCGTCGCGTATTGCTCGCTGTTGAAGCTGCGCTTACCGATCGAGATCGACCCGATGAATTCGGTCGGCTTTTTGGTGATGATGTTGATCGCGCCGCCGACCGGCGCGCCTGAAAAGCGCGCGGGCGTCGTCCCGCGATAAACTTCGACGCGCTCGATACCCGAAACGGGGAGCGTTGAAATGTCGGCGGCCATCTCGTTCGATAAATTCATCGGGACGCCGTCGACGTAGATATTGACCTGCGACGGCGCGCTGCCACGGATACTCGCCGTCGTGTAGTGCGCCGAACCCGATTGGCTGCGGACGTAGACACCGGGGATCTGGTCGAGAAGGTCGGGGATCGACTTGTGCTCGCCCTTCACGTCGTCGGGCTTCGCGATCGAGACGATACCGGGGGACAAGGCGTCGAGCAGTTGGTCGCGGTCTCCGCTGACCATGATGGTCGGCAGGACGGGCGGACGCACCGGTGGCGGAGGCGGCGTCGACACGGAGAGCGACGGTAATTCGGATGCCGTGCTCCCGGATGAGGGTGCGGCATTGAGGACGGAGGACGAAGGGGGCGCGGAAGGCGTGGGCGCGCTTATGGTGGGCGCGGGAGCGGTGACTCTTGCCGGTGTGGTGGCAGGAGTTGCGGGAGTTGCGGCTCTTGCGCGCCGGGGAGTTCGGGTGGCTCTTTGCGTTGCGGCGGGGGTGGAGGAGGTGGTGGGATTTTCTGCGGAGATCTGCGCCTCAGCGGCGGAACTCAGTAGTAGCAGGCACGCGGCGGCGATCGCCGTGCGCCGCAGGTCGTGCGCTCCAGATGCTCCGCATCGCGGGAAGGTTGCTGGGATTGTTTTTGCTTTGTCACGCCGCCCTGTCGTTGCCATTTTGCTTGCTCACCACTCCTCAAATTTTTCGGAAGTGGCGACACCGTGGCGGCGGGTTTGGAATGGGGCGGGAAAGCGTGTGCCGGCATTCCAAAGCGCAACCAGCACGGCATCCGCCACACTGGTTGTCGCTCAAACAGAATGAACACACCTGCTCACATCCCGCGCGCTGACCATATCCTGGGCCATCGCTAGAGCGACACGCATCGGCAGGTCTTCTGGCTCGCGGATCGTCGCGCTAAAAATGCGGCCTTCCCAGTTTCCCAGTGGCTGCGGACGGATGAACCGCCCGCGTGCATTTTGCGCTACCGCTTACAGCTACAGGATTAGCCGCGGATTTGAGTGTGATGATTTTTGAACATTGAACATTCAAAAACCCCCAAGCTCGCACCGCGTTCCCTATCAAGCCCTGTTACAGGCACCGACGCGAAATGTAGATTCACGAATGAATCTACGGCGGCAAAGAATGCGCCGTTTTTCACAAGGCGTCAACTCTTTTACAGGAATTGTTACACACCGTTACAGTTCGAGCATAGGTTGGGGTGAGCGAAGCGATGCCCAACATCTCGCTTGCGCGAAGCGCAAGCCATTTCAGGTATCAGGAATCAGGAGACAGGGATCAGATCAATTACCGGCGGCTCCGCCGCCGAAGTGACGAATCCCCACGCGGAATACCATCCCCTGAAGGGGCACGGCGCGCAGTGCCCCGGGTTTCCTTCCATTTCCAAAACCGCCCTTATAACATCATTCATACGCATACGGAATCGTTGGGCATCGCGTCGCGCACCCCAACCTATACCACCGCTGGGCACGGCACGCCGTGCCCCGACGAAAAACCGCGAATACGGTAATCCAACCAACTTTCCCCCTGACAAGGGGGAAATGAAGGGGGTTGCTGGCGCTTCGGCAAGCGTCGGCGCATTTCTACCTCCTCCAAACCCCTCCTATCCTCCCCTTGTCAGGGGAGGAACCACAATGTCATATGTCTGCGCGGCTTCGTTTCCGCGCCTGCGGAGCTTTGGGCTGTTTTTATAGGTTGGGGTAAGCGCAGCGATGCCCAATGTCTCGCTTGCGCGAAGCGCAAGCCACGACAGGATTCGGCATTATTCCCGCAAAAGCAGGCCCATTGGCGCGCAAAGGTATGGCAACGTGCGTAGGGGCACGGCGCGCCGTGCCCAAGGTTTCATTTCGTTTCCAAAACCACCCCATCCGTCATTCATACGTATGCGGAATCGTTGGGCTTTGCTTCGCCGCAGCCCAACGATCAAGTCTATTCCAATTTGGAGATGAGTCTGAAGGGGAGGGATTTTACGAGTCGGATTATGCTGTTACGTTAGGCGGGAAAAAGTTGTAGAAAGAAGTCGGGAAGTTGCTGTTCCCCGA
>JAISAZ010000108.1 GCA_031266435.1 Accumulibacter sp. | reverse complement strand
TAGAGGACGCCGTTTTCGTCGGTGATCCCGGTGAGGAGCGCGGGTTCGACCTTGCTCCCCACGGTCTTGCTCGTGTAGCTGTATTGCCGCGTCGTTCCGTCGGGGTAGGCGGCGCTCGTGAGGTTGCTTTCGGTGTCGTAGGTGTAGGCGACGAGCGTATTCGTTCCGTCGGTGATGCCGGTAACGAGGCCGTTGGCGTTGTACGCGAGCGTGAGCGTCCGGCCGGTGTGGTCGGCGACGGTGGCGAGTTTCCCGGCGGTGTCGTAGGTGGTGGTCAGGCTCCGCGCGTCGGGGAGGACGCGGGTCGTCCGGCGGCCAAGGTTGTCGAAGGTTTCGACGACGCCCGACGCGGTTTGGTAGGTCCAAGTCGTTCCAGACTTGACGAGCGTTGCGTTGACGTCGGCGTCGCCGACCCATTCGGTCGTGCTACCGGTCTTGGGGACGAAGTGGAGGATCGTTCCGTCGCCGCGCAACATGAGGACTTTGTTCGCCACGATGTCGGCGTTGAGCTTGGCTTCGAGGTTGAGCCGCCAGCGGTTGCCGACGAGGCGCGGGCCGGAACTCTTGATGTGGTAGGGGTCTTGACTGTCGTAGTATCGGACGACGGAAAGAAGCGAGTTGCCGCTGGCGGCGTAATCGTATTCGCGCTGGACTTTGCAGCCGCGCCCCGGAAGGATCGGGTTGCCGGTTTGCACCGGGTTTTTAAAGCACGGGTCGTCTTTCTTGGGAGGATCTTTCTTGGGAATATCGTCAGAAGTGTCGTCGGAAGGATCGTCAGGGCCTGGTGAGGGGTCTTTCCTTTGAATGGGAAGGCCGCAGGAATTGGACGAATCAGGAACGCCGTCTTTCTTGACGCCTTGGGCCGTTGCGTTGAGCGTCAGATGAAGTGGTCCCGGGAATTCGCCAATGTACGGCGTTTGACTCGCCGGGTACGCCGATGTCGAGAGGTAGATACTGTCGATGTATCCATTGTAGTTGTTGATGACACCCAGATAGCTGAATTTGCACGTTCCTTCAAAAGCGCGATGCGACATGTAGGGGTTTCTGAAGAGAGGGAGGATTTCGTGCGGATAGAACCAGCCGAGTTCATACGGGTCGCTGAAGCCGATCCCCGGATCGTAGACGACTTGACCACTTGCGCTACAACGCACCGGCGACAAGAAGAATTGATAACGACCATCCGACAGAGGCCCTTCCAGCGCGGCGATTTCGAAGCCGATGATGAAGTTCGTCTTGGTGCAGGTCGACGCCCACGCCGCGCCGGAGAGGAGTAAGGCACCCACGCTTGCGGCAATCTTGAGGTACTTGGAAGGGGGGATATTCGGGCGCCTCGAAAAACCTCGGTTTTGGAAATATAAGCACATATAAATTCATATAAATCAATGAGTTATAACCGCACACGATTAAATTTCTGTGGTTTTTCGAGGTGTCCATTCTTGGGAGAGATGTGCGAGGAAGAATGCTTCTTGGCGCGAGGGCGGGACATGGTGGGTCTCCAGAACAACGGACGCCGCCCAAGCAATATCGTCGAGCGACGATGCGTTTCAAAAGATGATTTTTGGAAAGTTTATGCTTCCTGAAAAGAAAGTCAATAGGGGTTTTGAAAAATTTTGAAAAAAATTTCAAGACGGAGGACAGGAGACAGGGGACAGGAGACAGATGTCGGGAGACAGAGAATTCTTGCGGCCTTCGGCCGGAGAAGAATCGTCGAGCCACCGATCGGTTTTCATCTGTTTCCTGATATACGCTTGTGGAATCGTTGGGCTTTGCTTCGCGCAGCCCAACCTATACCGCCGATAGGGCTTTCGCGCCTTTCGCGGTTGAAATCGGTTTTCTTCTGATCCCTGGCATCTGATCCCTGATACACGCCTGCGGAATCGTTGGGCTTTGCTTCGCGCAGCCCAACCTATACCGCCGATAGGGCACGGCACGCCGTGCCCCTACAAAGACTTTCGCGCCTTTCGCGTTTTTCGCGGTTGAAATCGGTTTTTATCTGATCCCTGAAAATGTTCGGGAAACCGTACACAGAGCCGCGTAGAATATACGTTTTTTGGGGAGAGAAAAAAAATGAATGTCCTGCTGATCAACGGAAGCCCACATCCCAAGGGATGTACCCACACCGCTCTTTCCGAAATCGAAAAAGTCTTGCAGCGTCACAAGATAGAAACGACGCGCTTTCACATCGGCAGAAAGGCGATCCACGGCTGCATCGCGTGCAGGAAATGCCAGAAAACGGGAAAATGCGTTTTCCAGGACAACGCCAACACCTGCGCTGACCTGATACGCAAGGCCGACGCCCTCGTCGTCGGCTCGCCGGTCTACTACGCTTCGGCCAACGGCGCGCTCTGCGCCCTGCTCGACCGGGTTTTTTTCTCGGCGGGGCAGGATTTCAGAAACAAGCCCGCCGCCGCGATCGTCAGTTGCCGTCGCGGGGGCGCGAGCGCCGCGTTCGACCGCCTGAACAAATACTTCACGATTTCCGAAATGCCCGTGGTCTCATCGCTATACTGGAACGCCGTCCACGGCAATACCCCGGAAGAGGTCGCCCAGGACGCCGAGGGCATGCAGGTCATGCGGACGCTCGGAAGGAATATGGCCGCGCTGCTCGAAAATCTGAAGACCGGAAAGTCGAAAATCCCTTCGGAAAAACGCGAAGCGCGCGTCATGACGAATTTCATACGGTGAAGGCAGCGGGCGCGCGGTTTGGAACACGAATCGCCCCTGCGTGTGGAAGAAGAAACGGCAACTCGCGCACGTCACACTGGGCGCGTTTTCAACCATTCTCGCATGGCGCCATTGACCCGCGTCTGCCAACCTTGACCCGTGGCTTTCAGTTGGAGAAGCACATCCGGGTCGAAACGGATCGTCGTTGGTGTTTTCCGCGCCGCCTTCCCGGGGCCGCGACGGCGGCGCGCCGCGAGTTTCTCTTTGAGGTCCGCCTGAGAATGGCTGACAAAAGACCGCGACCATGCGGCATTTTCCTCCGGCGTGGGCGGGCGATCCTCACCCGGCGCTTCGGCGACGAGCTTTTCCCAAATAATCATGGGTCAAATCGTATTATCAATTTAGCAAAAAGTCGAGGTTTTCCGCGCGCCCGTTTTTCGCCCACCGCGTTCATTTTCCGAACAGGCGGCTGAAAAATCCCTTTTTCGGCTTGTCCTCCGATTCGCTGTTCGCTTGACGGGCATTGCTCATTTCAATCACTTCGGCAATCTGCCGGGCGGCGATCTCGCTGTAAAGCAAGGGGCCTTCGGTATCGCAATGATAGAGATTGGAATACGAGACCGAGGCGTTGAGGTCGAGCGGATTCGGCTCGACAACCTCGGTCGCTTCGAGGATGCCGAAACCTCCGTCCTTTGCGAAATTCAGCGCTTTCAGAAAAACAGCGATATTCCCTTCGGAAAAAATTCCGTCGAGCGCCGCCTTGAGCGTTTCGTCCTTTCCGTAGTCCTCGATCAAGGGGCCGACCTGTTCGGGCGGAATATAGACGCCGCCGCAATAGTTTTCGATGATTTGGTCATGAACGCGCATCCCAGGCTCGCGCCCGAGGATGTCCTTCCACGGCTTGAGGTATTTTTTGTATTCGGGCTTTTGCTCAATCAGGAAAGTAAACGCGCTCCCCCTCGTATAGAAATAGGTCCGAAAAAAGCCCTGAACGACGGCGACGCGGAACGAGTGCGTCACGTCAAAGACCTCGGAAGCGTCGATTTCACGCCCGGAGCGTATGACCTTCTTGTATTTTTCCCGATAGAAGTCGTCGATGTCATGCTCGCGCACAAGCGCGTTTATCTTTTCGTCATTGTCGAGCGCATCGAAATACCATTCGCGTATTTCGGTCTCGTTGATCGGATGAAAGCTGACGTCGTAACCCATGATCCCCCCTTGTCATTCATTTTTCAAGCAGCCACGGACGGGATCAGGGGACAGAAATCAGAAGAAAACCGATCGGTGTTTCAAAGTTCTTTCTCCGGCGGCGAAGCCGTCGCTAACTGATCTGATACCTGATACCTGATTCCTGATTCCTGAATCACCCGACCCATTTCCTCGCCGAGCGGAACATCCGCATCCACGGCGAGTCCTCGCCCCATTCGTCGGGGTGCCACGACATTTGTACCGTCCTGAAAACGCGCTCCGGGTGCGGCATCATGATCGTGAAGCGCCCGTCGGGCGTCGTCACCCCCGTGACGCCGTCCGGCGAGCCGTTCGGGTTGTACGGGTAGGCTTCGGTCGGACGCCCCGCGTTGTCGATGTAGCGCATCGCCACGAGCGCGGGCTGCGCGCCTGAATCGAACACGGCGCGGCCTTCGCCGTGCGAGACGACGACCGGTAGGCGGCTTCCCGCCATCCCGTCGAAAAACAGCGAGGGCGATTTTGGGAGTTCGACCATCGCTAAACGCGCTTCGAACTGTTCGACCGCGTTGCGCGCAAAGCGTGGCCAGGCTTCGGCGCCCGGTATCAGCGATTTCAACGCGCTCATCATCTGGCAGCCGTTGCAGACGCCGAGCGCGAAGCTCGTCCCGCGCGCGAAAAATGCCGAGAACTCGTCTCGCGCGCGCGGGTTGAAAAGGATCGTCCGCGCCCAGCCCTTTCCCGCGCCGAGCACGTCGCCGTAGGAAAAACCGCCGCACGCGATGACTCCGACAAAATTCGAGAGCGAAACGCGCCCGGAGAGGATGTCGCTCATGTGGACGTCGACGGCGGAAAAACCGGCGCGGTCGAACGCTGCTGCCATTTCCACGTGTCCGTTGACGCCCTGTTCGCGCAGGATCGCTAGCCTGGGACGCGCGCCGCGCGCGACGAAGGGCGCCGCAACGTCGTCGGTCGCATCGAAGCTCAAGACCGCCGACAGCCCGGTATCCGACGCGTCGAGAATGCGGTCGTACTCTTCTCGCGCGCATTCGGGGTTGTCGCGCAGCGACTGCATACGGAACGACGTTTCCGACCACGCGCGCTGAAGTTCCACGCGCTTTTCGGAGAAAAGCGTCGCGCCTTTGAAAACGACGCGGAATTCGTCGGAATCCTTCGATATTCCGGGCGCGCCGACGGTGAAGAAATCGAGCGCCGCGCTCTGGAGGCGGGACACGACGACTTCGCGGTCGGCGGAGCGGATTTGCAGAACCGCGCCCAACTCTTCGTTGAAGAGAAAGCGCAGTACGCCTTCGTGCGACGAAACACCGCGCGCCGCCGCGTCGATGTCGAGTTCCAGCCCGCAATGCGACGCGAAGGCCATTTCGGCGAGCGCGGTGAAAAGTCCGCCGTCCGAACGGTCGTGGTAGGCCAGTACGAGACCGTCTTTTACGAGCGCCTGGATCGCGTGAAAAAAAGCGCAAAGGCGTTCGGGGTCGTCGACGTCGGGCGCGTCGACGCCGGTTGCACCATAAACCTGCGCGAGCGCCGACGCGCCGATGCGGTCGCGCCCGCCACCCAGGTCGACGACGACGAGTTCGGTTTCTCCCGCGTCCAGACGCAGTTGCGGCGTCAGCGTGCGGCGCGCGTCGCTCACTTTGGCGAACGCGCTGACGATCAATGAGAGCGGCGACACGACCTGCTTTTGCTCGCCAGCGTCGTTCCACGCCGTGCGCATCGAGAGCGAATCCTTTCCGACCGGGATCGATACGCCGATCCGCTGGCAGAGTTTGGAAACGGCGTCCACGGTATCGAAGAGGCGCGCGTCCTCGCCGGGGAATCCGGCGGCTGCCATCCAGTTGGCCGAAAGCTTCACGTCGCCGATCTTTTCGATCCGCGCCGCGACGATGTTTGTCAGCGCTTCACCGACCGCCATGCGCCCCGACGCCGGCGCGTCGAGTACCGCGAGCGGCGTCCGTTCGCCGATCGCGAAGGCTTCGCCAAGCAGGGTGCGAAAGCCGAAGGTCGTCACCGCGACATCGGCGACGGGCGTCTGCCAGGGGCCGACCATCTGGTCGCGCGCCGTCAGGCCGCCGACGCTACGGTCGCCGATCGTGATCAGGAAAGTCTTGTCGGACACGGCGGGAAGACGCAGTACCCGGTACGCCGCTTCCGCAAGGTCGATGGTCGCAAGGTCGAAAGGCGCAAGCTTCGGGGGCACGCGATCCGCGCGGCGTACCATGCGCGGCGGTTTGCCGAGCAGCGCGTCCATCTCCATGTCGACCGGCGCGTTGCCGTAGTGCCGGTCGGTCACGCGCAAGCGTCTGTCACCTTCCGCGACGCCGACGACGGTGAACGGGCAGCGTTCGCGCGCGCAGATTTCCCGGAACTCCGGCAAGCGCGAAGGCGGTATCGCAAGGACGTAGCGCTCCTGCGCTTCGTTGCACCAGACTTCGAGCGGCGACATGCCGGGTTCTTCGGTTTTTATTTCGCGCAGTTCGATGCTCGCGCCGCTCCCCGCGCCGTCGGCGAGTTCTGGGAAGGCGTTCGAAAGCCCGCCCGCGCCGACATCGTGAATCGAAAGGATCGGATTGCCCTCCCCCGGCCTCGAAGCGTCGCCGACCGGCGCGCCCATCTGTCGGCAACGATCGACGACTTCCTGCGCGCGCCGCTGGATTTCGGGGTTGCCGCGCTGAACCGAAGCGAAATCGAGGTCCTCGTCGTTGCTGCCGGTCGCCATCGAACTCGCCGCGCCGCCGCCCAGGCCGATCAGCATTCCGGGGCCGCCCAACTGGACCAGCAGGGTTCCCGGCGGGAAGGCCGTCGCCTTGTACGACTGGCACTCTGGAATGTTGCCGACGCCGCCCGCGACCATGATCGGCTTGTGGTAGGCGCGCACGAGCGCGTCTTTGCCTTCCCCGACGCGCTGCTCGTAAGTGCGGAAGTAGCCCACCAGGTTCGGACGGCCGAATTCGTTGTTGAACGCCGCCGCGCCGATCGGCCCGTCGAGCATGATTTCGAGCGCCGACGCGATGCGCGACGGGCGCCCATACGCCGCCGTCGCGCTTTCCCACGGGCGTTCCGCGTCGGGCAGGCGGAGGTTGGAAACCGAAAAACCGCAGAGGCCGGCCTTGGGTTTCGCGCCGCGCCCCGTTGATCCCTCGTCGCGGATTTCGCCGCCGGAACCCGTCGCCGCGCCGGGGAAGGGCGAAATCGCCGTCGGGTGATTGTGCGTTTCGACCTTCGCCAGGATATGCGTCGTCTCGCTGCTCCAGCCATAGACGCCGTTTTCGCGCGGATGGAAGCACTCGACCGCCGCGCCCTCGAAAACCGACGAATTGTCGGAATAAACGACGACGTTGCCTTCGGGATGCGCCGCGTGCGTCTCCCGGATCATCCCGAAGAGCGTTTCCTCGCGCGGCGCGCCGTCGACGACCCACGACGCGTTGAATATCTTGTGCCGACAATGCTCGGAATTCGCCTGCGCGAACATCATCAGTTCGACATCGGTCGGATTGCGCTTCGCGCGCACGCCGAAAACTTCGACGAGGTAATCGATTTCGTCTTCCGACAGCGCAAGCCCCAGGCGCGTGTTCGCGTCTACGAGCGCCGCGCGTCCGCCCGAAACGAGGTCGATCGAGCGCATCGGCGTCGGCGAGAAATGCCGGAAAAGCGCTTCGGCGTCTTCAAAACGACTGAGGACCGCCTCGGTCATCCGGTCGTGGAGGAAGGACGCGACGCGTTGCCGCGCTTCGTCCGCCGCGCCTTCGACACGGTAAGCGACGCCGCGCTCGATGCGTTCGACGGCGCCGATCCCGCAGTTCCACGCGATATCGGTCGCTTTGGACGACCACGGCGAGATCGTCCCGATCCTTGGGACGACCCAGAACAGCTCGCCGGATTCGGGCGCCGACCCCGGACTCTTCTCTTCTTCGAGGAGCGCCGACAACTGCGCGCGCCCGCGCTCGTCGAGCGGAGACGCCAGTTTCACCACGTGCCAGTAATCGGCGGAGACGATGCGCGCGCCCAGGAGCGCCGACTGAAGCCGACGCTGTAAACCCTTGAGACGAAAAACGGAAAAAGCGGGCGCGCCGCGCAGGAAGAGAAAATCGCCCATGATCGAAAGGCCACGGAAAAAACAATCGGTTATTATAGCCGAACGACCTTCGTCCGCCGGCGCGGCAAAAAGCGCATCGGCAAAAACGTCGATGGGAAGCGCAAGGAAAGCGCGCTAAACTTCAGCGGGGGATTCTCGCGCGGCGGGGACGAAATCAGCGCAAAAGGAAACGCAATGGCTGCCACCAATTTCAAAACCGAAAACAACACCTTCCGCAAGCTGATCGGCAACGGCCTCACTTACCGCATTCCGCGCTTCCAGCGCGATTACAGTTGGACAAGCGAGGAATGGGAAGATTTGTGGATGGATATCGGCGCCCTAGGGCCCGATCGAGAAGCCGCGCACTATATGGGTTATCTGGTTCTGCAATCTCCCGACGACAAGAATTTCGACGTAATCGACGGTCAGCAGCGCCTGACGACGATCAGCCTCATCGTTCTCGCCGTGCTCAAGAACCTTCGGCGCCTCGTCGATTCGGGGGTCGACCCCGACGCGAACACGCGTCGTATCGATCAAATCATGCAGACCTACGTCGGATACCTCGACCCCGTGACCCTCGTCGCCCGCCCAAAACTCACGCTCAACCGCAACAACAACGATTATTTTCAGAACCACCTGGTTCCCCTGACGCAGCTTCCGCAAAGCGGCTTGCGCGCGTCCGAGCGCTTGTTGCGCAAGGCCTTCGAATGGTTCGACAAACAGGTTTCGGACACCCTGAAGTCGTCGGGCAGCGGCGACGACGGGAGGCGGCTTGCCCAATTGGTCGAGGACATCAGCGACCGCTTGTTTTTCACGGTCATCACCGTGACCGACGAACTCAACGCCTACAAGGTCTTCGAGACGCTCAACGCTCGCGGCGTGCGGCTCTCCGCCACCGATCTCCTGAAAAATCATCTGTTTTCCGTGCTCGACCGGGGAGGCGAAACCGACCACGAACTGCGGAACCTTGAGGGTCGCTGGGAGGCGATCGTCGGACGACTGCAAGCCGAAAAATTCACGGATTTTCTGCGTGTGCATTGGAACAGCCGTCACACTTTCGCGCGGCAGGCGGATCTGTTCAAAACGATCCGCGCGCGCGTATCGACGCGGGAATCGGTTTTCCAACTTTTGCGCGATATGGAAGAAGACCTCGATACCTATTTGTCCCTATCTTCGCCCGAAACCTCGGAGTGGCCGGAAACCGACAGGCACTTTGCCGGGACCCTCAAGACTTTCCGTGTAAAACAACCCTTTCCCCTCCTGCTCGCGGCGAAGCGCGTCTTCAGCGCGGAAGATTTCACGGGCTTGTTGCGAGCCACGGTCGTCATTTCGATGCGTTACAACGTCATCTGCACTTACAGCACGGGCGAGCAGGAACGTACTTACAATGCCGTCGCGGAACGCATCGCCAATAAAGAACTGACGACGCTCGCGCCGGTTTTGACGGCGATGCGCGGCATTTATCCGAACGATCGCAACTTCCGGGCGGCTTTTGGCGAAAAAGTCATCCGTACGAAGGACTCGCGCAACAACCAGGTCGTTCGCTTCATTTTGTGCGCGCTGGAAAAACATCTCTTCCATCGGGAGCTGGATTTTCACAGCGGCGCTTTCAACATCGAGCACGTATTGCCGCAAAACGCGCCGGACGATTGGGGCGGGTTTTCCAGCGACGAGGCAGACGCCCTCGTCTACCGGATCGGCAATATGACCCTGTTGCAAGCGCGCGCCAATCGCGAGCTTGGCATATCCGCTTATACCGACAAACGACCGGCCTACCAGCAAAGCGACTTCGGCGTCACGCGCAAGATTGCGGAGGAAAATACCGAATGGACGCCCGAACGGATCGCTTCCCGGCAAGCGTGGATGGCCGTTCAGGCAGCTTCCATCTGGCGAATTCCGCAACTCGATTGACGTTTGAATGTCAAAATCATAGCCTCCGACCCACTGACCCAAAACCCTCCATGATTCCACTCTACCGTTCCGGTGAATTGCGAAAAATCGAGTCGCTCGCCTCCACGCACCCCCTGATGGAACGCGCCGGCGCGGCGGCCGCCGAACTTGCGGCACAACTCGCCGATACGCGCGGCGCGGCGATCCTGATTCTCGCCGGTCCGGGCAACAACGGCGGCGACGCCTTTGTAGCGGCACGACGCCTGCGCGAAGGTTTTTTCGACGTGCGCGTCGTCTTCATCGGCTCGCCCGACAACTTGCCTGAGGACGCCGCCGACGCTTTCCGTCGTTTTGTCGGCGCCGGCGGCGTCTGCCTTTCCGAAATTCCCGAAAAGCTCCGCTGGTCGCTGATCGTCGACGGCGTGTTTGGAATCGGATTGAAGCGCGAAATATCGGGCGCGTACGCCGATCTGATACACCGCGCCAACGCGCTGGCGCGGCGCGACGCGTGCCCGCTGCTCGCGCTCGACTGTCCGAGCGGACTCGACGCGGACACCGGCGCACAGCGCGGCGCGACGATCGCCGCGACGCATACGATCAGCTTCATCGCGCACAAACCCGGTTTGTTCACGCTCGACGGCCCCGATCGATGCGGCCGCGTCTCACTCGCGCCGCTCGGCCTTGATAGCGCGTCGCTCGTCGCGCCGTCAGGCGAACTCGTCGCGCCGGAGGGGTTCTCCGCCCACCTCAAACCCCGTCTGCACAATACGCACAAGGGGAATTACGGCAGCGTCGGCGTACTCGGCGGAAACGACGGGATGGTCGGCGCCGCGTGGCTCGCCGCCCGCGCGGCGCTCAAACTCGGCGCCGGACGCGTTTACCTCGGTCTGCTCGCCGAAAACGCCCACGCGATCGACCCGCTCCAGCCCGAATTGATGCTGCGCGCGCCGGACGATCTCTTGAAGCTTCCGCTGGACGCGCTGGCTTGCGGCCCCGGTTTCGGCGTACAGGTCGGCGAGGATTTGCTCGCGCGCGCCTCTTCGCTCGAACTTCCGCTCGTCCTCGACGCCGACGCGTTGAACCTTCTCGCGCAGAGTGCGGAATTGCAAAAGCGCGTCGCGCGCCGCGCCGCGCCGACCATCCTGACGCCGCACCCGACCGAAGCCGCGCGTCTCCTGGGACGCGACACGGCGGAGATTCAATCCGACCGGGTTTTTGCCGCGCTCGAACTTGCGAAGCGTTTCAACGCGCACGTCGCGCTCAAGGGCTGCGGCACGCTGATCGCCTCGGAAGAAAAGTGGTTCGTCAACACCAGCGGCAACGCGGGCCTCTCCACGGCGGGGAGCGGCGATACGCTGACTGGGTTCGTCGGCGCGCTGATCGCGCAGCGCTGGCCACCGCGCGAAGCGCTTCTATGCGCGGTGCATTTGCACGGCGCGGCCGCCGACCGGCTCGCCGCCGAAGGAAAAGGCCCGATCGGCCTGATGGCGAGCGAACTCGCCGACAGCGCACGCGCGATCTTCAACGAATGGGTTTCAGGAATCAGGGATCAGGAATCAGGAGACAGAGGACAGAGGACAGAACGGCCTTCGGCCTCTGTAGTCAGGCATCTGTAATCCGAGGGAGGCAGTCATGCGACATCTGACGACTGAACACAGATCACAAAGCGAGCGCAGTGAGCGCTCTGTCTTCTATCCTCTGCCCTCTGTCCTCTGTCATCAATCGTCCTCCTCGCAGTCGCAGTCATCGCACTCGTCGCATTCACCACATTCACAGTCCGAATCGCAGCCGTGCCCGTGGGGGTGGCCGTGTTCGATTTCTTCGGCGCTCGCCGGACGCACGGTCGTCACGGTACAGGTGAAGACGAGCGCCACGCCGGCGAGCGGGTGGTTTCCATCGAGGACGACCTTGTCGTCGGCAATCCCCGTCACGCGGTAGATCACGAGGTCGTCCTCGTCGCCGCCTTCGGGCAATCCTTCGATCTGCATCCCGACCTGCAATTCTTTCGGAAACCTCGTACAGGGTTCAATCTGAACCAGATCGGCGTCGTACTCGCCGAAGGCTTCGTCGGGCTGCATTTTGACGACGACCGATTCGCCGATTTTCTTCCCGTGGAGCAAACCTTCGATTTTCGGAAAGATGCCGTCGTACCCGCCGTGCAGGTAAACGATGGGTTCCTCGCCCGCGTCGATGAGTTGCCCTTCCGGGTCGGTAACGCTGTAGTCGAGGGTGACGACTGTGTTTTTTGCAACCGCTTCGTTCATGTATCGAGTTCCTTTATTGCACGTAAAAGTTCAAGGACGTGTCCTCTGGCGTTGACGCCGTAGAGCGATTCTACCAAGCTTCCATCTCTCGACCGGAAAATTTTTCCGCAGAGGACCTCAAACTGCGAGTTACGGAGAGTTCTGGAGGGTTCTGGAGTCGTGGCAATCGCGTCGATCGCGCTCGGTCGCAAGCCGTCCTCCGCTTGCTTATTCTGCCGGCTGAAACTATAGTCTCCGCTTTAAGGGTCATCTTTCTTTTTCAAAAAAATGATATTTGAAATGCTCGTACTCGCAGTCCTCGCCGTTTTCCTGCTTCTTCTCTGCCTCGCCGGCTACGGCGTGTATGCCTTCATTCGCCACCGGCAGCGCAAAAACGCTTCGGAGAACACCGAAAACGCCGAAAACGAAGGTCTTCCTCCCGAAGCCGAAGCCGCCGCCGAAGCCAACTCCGAAGCCGACGCCGTGCGCCCTTCTCCGCCCGCGCTCTCCTCCCGGATCGCCGAGAAAGCGACGTTCAAAGTCTTCGGTTCAATCCCCCTGCACTGCCTGATCGTCGTTCTTCTGACGCTCGGCCTGCTCGTCCCGCTCGAATTCGTGACCGACCTCGTCCGCGAGCGGTCTTCGATGCACCGGAGCGCCATCCGTGACATTTCCGCGCACTGGGGCGAAACGCAGCACCTGCGCGGGCCGGTGCTGGTCGTTCCCTACGTCCGAAAGTACGTTTCCTACGTCGAACACAACAAGAAAATAATCGCCAACGAAACCTTCGAACGCGAGTACCGCGTCCTTCTTCCGGCGTCCGTCGATTTTACGGCCGACATCACGCCGCAGACGCGCGCGCGCGGCATTTACGAATACATCGTCTACACGAGTCCGATCACCGTCACCGGAACCTTCCAGATTCCGAAAAACGCCGCCGAATTCGGCGAAAACGTCCAGCGCATCGAGTGGAACAAAGCGTGGTTCGCCGCCGGCGTAGCCGACCTCAAAGCGATCGCCTCGATCGAAACACTCGTCTGGAACGGCAAGTCTTCCGCGCCTTTCCAGCCCGGGACCGAGATTGCGAGCATCCTGGGCTCCGGCTTCCATACCCAGATTCCGCTCGACCCTGCAAAAGACGCCGGTGAAAAACGCAGCTTTTCGCTCTCCGCCGTCGTCAAGGGGAGCGGAGGAATCTATTTCACGCCGGTCGGCGAAAACACGCGGATCAAGCTCACCGCCGCGTGGGCGCACCCAAAATTTTCCGGCGCGATCCTGCCGAAGGAATACACGATCGACGACAAGGCCGGTCAGTTTTCCGCCGTGTGGGACATTCCCCACCTGAGCCGCACCTACCCGCAGGCGGCCAACGTATCGATGCAGACCATCGACGAAGTCGCCGAAGCGCGTTCCCCGCGCGAGGGTGTCGTTTACACGGAAACGCCCAACGCGCGCCCGCGCGTCCACGTGCTTCGGAACGAATTGTCCGAACTCACTGATTTCACCGTCGGCGTCGAGCTTTTCGAACCCGTCTCGCTCTACACGCAGGCCGCGCGCGCCGTCAAATACGCAATCCTCTTCATCGGGCTGACTTTCATCGCCCTGCTCTCTTTCGAGTTGGGAACCCGCAAGCGGCTGCACTTCCTTCAGTATTGCCTCGTCGGCGTCGCGATGGTCCTTTTCTACCTCGTCCTCCTGTCGCTCGCCGAGCACACGGCGTTCTTCAACGCCTTCCTCGCCGCTTCCGCCGTCTCCGTCGTCATGAACAGCCTCTATATGACCGCCGCGTTCCGAAGTCCCGCGCAAGGGGGGATTCTCGCCGTGCTGCTCGCGGCCTTGTACGCGATTCTCTACGCGATCCTCCAGATAGAGGAATACGCCCTGCTCGTGGGAACGGCGCTCGTCGTCGCCGTCGTCGCGGTGCTGATGTTCCTGACGCGCAATTTGTCGAACGGCGTGAAAACGACCTAGCCCGAATCTCAACGCACCCGGACTTTCGACCTCATGCTTACACAGCCGCTCCCCGGAATCGAAGACTGGGTCGACTACTTCAGCAAGCAAAAACTGCCGATTCTCCGGCAAACGGCGCGGCGCCTCGAAAACGCGCGCGAAGCGATCGACCACGTCACGAGCCGCGACATCACCGCGATCGTCCTCGACGACCCGCTGATGGCGGTTCGCGTCCTCGCGTACATCCAGCCGTTTCGCGGCAAGCACTTGAGTTCGGACATCACGACGATCGCAAGCGCGATCATGATGCTCGGCGTCAACCCCTTCTTCAAAAGCCTCGGCCTCCCCTCGACCGTCGAAAGCGAACTCGCCTCCGAGCCGCAGGCGCTGCTCGGAATTCTCCAGGTCATCCACCGCGCGCAGCGCGCGTCGCGTTACGCGCACGGATGGGCTTTTGAACGCCACGACATCGACCTAGAAGAAGTCACGCTCGCCGCGCTTTTGAGCGACCTCGCCGAGATTCTCCTGTGGTGTTTCGCGCCGAAGCTCGCGATCGCGGTCCGCAACCGCCAGAATGCCGATCGGGCACAACGAAGCGCGGTCGTCCAGGAAAAAGTCCTCGGAATCCGCCTCATCGACCTCCAGTCGGCGCTCTGCGACGCGTGGAAACTCCCCGAACTGCTCAAAACGCTGATGGACGAAAAAAATTCCAGCACGCTGCGCGTTCAGAACGTCGCACTCGCCGTCCGGCTCGCGCGCCACAGCGCCGACGGATGGAAGAACGCGGCGCTTCCTGACGACTTCAGGGGGATCGAAAGCCTGCTGCACATCGACCGCCCTGCCCTGCTCAAACGCCTGGACATCCCCGAAGAATTTCATGCCTTCTACCTCGAATCCTATATATAGGTTGGGCTGAACGAATGTGAAGCCCAACGTCTCGCTTGCGCGAAGCGCAAGCCATTTCAGGAATCAGGAATCAGATGGATTGTAGGGGCACGGCGTGCCTACCAGGAATCAGATGTCAGGGATCAGGAATCAGATGAAAACCGATCGGTGTTTCAACGATCTTTCTCCAGCGGCGAAGCCGCCGCTCACTGATCTGATTCCTGTCCTCTGATTCCTGATACCTGATAGGCGTGCCGTGCCCATCGGCGGTATAGGTTGGGCTGAGGAACGAAGCCCAACGATCGTGGGGCGGCATCAGGTATCAAGAATCAGATGAAAACCGATCGGTGTTTCAACGATCTTTCTCCGGCGGCGAAGCCGCCGCTCACTGATCTGATTCCTGTCCTCTGATTCCTGATACCTGATAGGCGTGCCGTGCCCTGTCGTCATTCTCACGTGCTCGCGGAACGTTGTGGCTCTCCCCTCGTTCAGCCCAAGCTATACCGGCTCCGGGATAATCCAGCGTTTTCCCGTTGGGGTTCGCTTTGCTCACCCCAACCTATGCGATTGTCCTCTGCCTTCTGTCTCAAGTAATTCCCAGCGTTCCATGAGCGCCGTGAGTTCATCGTCGATCCGCGCGAGGCGTAGCGAAAGCGTCCGCGCCTCCTGAGGCTGCGACGTGTAAAGCGCGGGGTCGGCGAGGCGAAGAGCGATCGTTTTTTGCTCGTCTTCGAGCCGTGCGATCCGATCGGGAAGCTCGGCAAGCTCGCGCGACTCGCTGGTGCTCAATCCTTTTCGCTCGCGTGGGCGGCGTGGCGCGACCCGAGCGCTTTTCACGCGCGCGGGGGCGGTTTTTTCCGCGTCGAGCGCGCCCTTCTCCCGGCGATCCGCCCAATCCTGATGGCCGCCGACGTATTCGCGCCAGAATCCCCCGCCCTCGGCGGCAATCGTCTGAGTCACGACGTTGTCGAGGAAAGCGCGGTCGTGGCTGACGAGGAAGAGCGTTCCCGTGTAGTCCTGCAAGAGGCGTTCGAGCAATTCGAGCGTTTCGATATCGAGGTCGTTCGTCGGCTCGTCGAGCACGAGGACATTGGCGGGTTTGGCGAAAAGGCGCGCGAGCAAAAGGCGGTTGCGCTCGCCGCCCGACAGCGATTTCACCTGCGAACGCGCACGCTGCGGCGGGAAGAGAAAGTCGCCGAGATAGCCGACGACGTGTTTCTTCACGCCGCCGATTTCGACGAAATCCGACCCCGGCGAAATGACGTCAACGAGCATCGCGTCGTCGTCGAGTTCCGTACGAAACTGGTCGAAATAAGCGATCTTCAGGCGGCTTCCGCGCCTCACGCTCCCGCTGTCGGCGGAAAGCTCGCCGACGATCAGCTTCAAAAGCGTCGTCTTCCCCGCGCCGTTCGGGCCGATCAGGCCGATCTTGTCGCCGCGCAGCAGACGACACGAGAAATCGCGAACGACTTTTCTGTCGCCGAAAGACTTGCTCACCGCGTCGAGTTCGACGACGAGCTGGCCGCCCGCGTCCCCCCGTTCGAGACGCAGACCGACCGCGCCGACGCGTTCTCGCCGCGCCGCGCGTTCGCGCCTCAGGCGTTCGAGCCGCCGAACACGCCCCTCGTCGCGCGTGCGGCGCGCTTCGACGCCCTTCCTGATCCAGACCTCCTCCTGCGCCAGGAACTTGTCGAATTTCGCGTTTCGCACCGCCTCGTCGTGAAAAAACTCCTCCTTCCTGCGCTCAAAAACGGCAAACGGCGCGGGGAAGGACGCGAGCGCGCCACGGTCGAGTTCTACGATGCGCGTCGCCACGCGGTCGAGGAAGCGCCGGTCGTGCGTGACGAAAACGAGCGTGAGCTTCGATGAAATCAGCATTTCTTCGAGCCATTCGATACACGCGATATCGAGATGGTTCGTCGGCTCGTCGAGTAAGAGCGCGCGCGGGTCCGTCGCCAGCGCTTGCGCGAGCGCAAGGCGTTTTTTCTGTCCGCCCGAAAGCGCTTCGACGCGCGCGTCCGCGTCGAGCGAAAATCGCAGGATCAACTCCTCGATCCGCCTCTCGCGCGACCACGCGTCGCACAATTCGAGTTCGCCCTGCAAAACGTGCAAACGCTCGAAGAGTGCGTCTTGCTCCGGAGAATCCCGCTCGGACAGCGCGTGCGAGACCACGTGGTATTCGGCGAGCAGGTCGGAAATTTCGCCCATCCCCGCGGCGACGGCGTCGAAAACCGAAGCCGCCGGGTCGAACGCGGGTTCCTGCGAAAGGTGAGCGGGCTGAAACCCCGGTTGAATCCAAAGGCGCCCGTCGTCGAGCACGTCGTACCCCGCCAGAACACGCAAGAGCGAAGATTTCCCCGCGCCGTTGCGCCCGATCAGCGCGACACGCTCACCCGCGTCGAGTTGGAAATCCGCGTGGTCGAGTAGCGGCAAGTGGCCGTAAGCGAGCGAAGCGTCGGTAAGCGTCAGGCAAGGCATAGGGGATTCGCCGAATTGAACCTGCCTAAATTAACACGAATCGGTGTTGGGCTGGAATCAGGTATCAGGGATCAGAGGACAGAAGACAGAGGACAGAAGACTGAGCGGCCTTCGGCCTTTATGGTCAGTCTTCTGTAATCAGAAGGAGCGTCCCATCCGACATCTGAATACAGAAAACTGGTCACAAAGCGAACGCAGTGAGCGCTCTGTCCTCAGTCCTCTGTCTTCTGAATAGGATAAACTACAGGGGAACCGTTGCTGGTTTCGATCCGAAATTCACCACAGGGAATTGAATCAATGACCGACACTCTGCGCCGCTTTCTTTTCGACGATCTCGACATCCGGGGCGCCGTCGTACGTATCGACGGCGTCTGGCGGGCGCTTCTCGCAGGGCGCAACTATCCCGGCCCCGTCGCGCGTCTGCTCGGCGAGATGTGCGCGACGGCGCTCCTGCTCGCCGACAATCTCAAGCAACCCAGCCGTTTGTCGATCCAGTCGCGTGGAGACGGGCCGGTCTCGCTGCTCGTCGTTGATTGCAGTGCAGCGCGGAACATCCGCTGCATGGCGCATTTCGGAAAAATCACCGCAACGTCGAACCCCGTCGAATTGCTCGGTCGCGGCCAGCTTGCGATCTCGCTCGACCAGTCGACTTTGCGCGAGCCTTACCAGAGCATCGTTCCCTTGACGGGGAAAACGGTCGCCGAGGTCTTCGAGCATTATCTGAAACAGTCCGAGCAACTCGTCTCGCGTTTTTTCCTCACGGCGACGCCGACGGGCGTTGCCGGACTCTTCATTCAAAAAATGCCCGGTGCGGACGAACGCGACCCCGACGGATGGACGCGCATCGATGCGCTCGCCGCGACCGTCCAGCCCGCCGAATTGCTCGGTTTGCCGTCGGAAGAACTGCTCGGTCGGATTTTTCTCGACGAGACGATTCGTGTCTTCGACGAAAAACCCGTGACGCACGACTTCCCGAAAGACTGGGACAAGGTGCGAAACATGCTTCGGACGCTCGGCCGCGAGGACGTTTACGCGACGCTCCAAAAAAGTGGCGTCATCGTCATCCGTGACGACCTCGCCAACCACGAATACCGCTTCGACAAGGCGTCCGTCGACGAAATCTTCAGTAATATACCGCCAACATCGCTCGCGCGACACTGATCAGGAATCAGGAGACAGAAGAAAACCGATCGGTGTTTTGTTGATTTTTCTCCAGCCGAAGGCCGCATTAATTCTCTGTCCTCTGTCTCCTCTCCTCTGTCTCCCGTCTCCCGTCTCCCGTCTCCCGTCTCCCGTCTCCTGATATCCGCCTCGCAGGTTCATGTGGTGGCCCTCTTCAAGGCAAACTTGCTATAATCCAAAACCTGTATAAGAAGTGTGGGTCACATGTTGTAAATAGGTGACAATCAATAAGAATTTTAAATAAAATCAAAGAATTAGCTTGACTTATTCAGAAATGGTCAGTATAATAGCCGCAAGCCGCAAGCCGCAAGCCGCAAGCCGCAAGCCGCAAGCCGCAAGCCGCAAGCCGCAAGCCGCAAGCCGCAAGCCGCAAGCCGCAAGCCGCAAGCCGCAAGCCGCAAGCCGC
>JAISAZ010000093.1 GCA_031266435.1 Accumulibacter sp. | reverse complement strand
CCGAAACGCCTGTAACCCCCTTCATTTCCCCCTTGTCAGGGGGAAAGTTGGGAACCCATGCTGCATTGCTCCGTTCGGCGGTTCTCACCCGTTCGTTTTGCCTTATGTTGGGCATCGCTTCGCTCACCCCAACCTATGCTTGGGTGCATTTTCGTCACTCCGGTGGCGAAGCCGCCGCTAATCAATCTGATTCCTGTCCCCTGTCCCCTGATACCTGATACCTGATTTATGGCTTGCGCTTCGCGCAAGCGAGACGTTGGGCTTCGTCCCTCAGCCCAACCTATACCTGGTGGGGTTTCGTCACTCCGGCGGCAACGCCGCCGGTAATTGATCTGTCCTCTGTCCTCAGTCCTCTGTCTTCTGTCCCCCGAATCCGGGATAATGTCCGTATGACCGAGGCGCTTTCATCGAAACGTGTTTTCCGGGTGCTCGACCTTCCGCTCGGCGGGATGACGTGCGCGGCGTGCGCGGCGCGGATCGAGAAGGCGCTCAGGCGTTTGCCGGACGTGGAGGCGAGCGTCAACCTGGCTTCCGAGCGCGCGCGCGTCGAACTGCTTTCCGAGCGGACGACGCCGGGAGAGGTCGTGAAACGCATCGAGGCGGCGGGTTATTCCGTTTTGCCGCTGACGCTTGAAATCGCCGTCGAGGGGATGACGTGCGCGGCGTGCGCGGTGCGGATCGAGCGCGTTCTTCAAAAGATTCCGGGCGTCGAGGCCGCCGTCAATCTCGCGTCGGAGCGCGTGCGTCTGCGCTATTCGCCGGGGCTTGCCGACGAGGACGAAATTCTCGCCGCGATCACGCGCGCAGGCTTTGGGGCGCGACGCGTCGAGGGCGCTTCGCGCGAGGAGGAGAAGGCGAGGCGGCGCGAGATTTTCCGGCGTGAGCAGCGCGATTTTTGCTTCGCCGCGCTCTTGACCTTGCCGCTCGTCGCGCAGATGTTCGTGATGACGGGCACGGAGTCGATGAGCCACGATTTTCTGCCGCGCTGGATCCAGATGCTCTTGGCGGCGCCGGTGCAGTTCTGGCTCGGCGCGCGGTTTTACGACGGCGCGTGGAAGTCCGTTCGCGGCGGCGGCGCGAATATGGACGCGCTCGTTGCGATCGGGACGAGCGCGGCGTTTTTTTTCAGCGCCTTCGTTACGCTCGGCGGGCGCCACGACCTGCCCGTTTACTTTGAAGCCTCGGCGGCGGTCGTCACGCTCGTCTTGCTCGGTCGGCGGCTCGAAGGCGGGGCGAAGGCGAGGACGCTGGAGGCGATCGAATCGCTCGTCCGACTCCAGCCGAAGATCGCGCGCGTCGAGCGCGACGGTCGAATGATCGAAATCGACGCGGAGTTGTTGAACGTCGGCGATGTTTTCATCGTCCGTCCCGGCGAGAGCATTCCCGTCGACGGCGATGTCGTCGACGGAGTTTCGAGCGTCAACGAGGCGATGCTGACCGGTGAGAGTCTCCCCGTCGCCAAGAAAACCGACGACCGGGTTTTTGCCGCGACCGTCAACGGCGAGGGCTTGCTGCGCTGCCGCGCGACGGGCGTCGGCGCGTCGACGCTGCTCTCCGGGATCATCCGCCTCGTCGCCGAGGCGCAGGGTTCGAAAGCGCCCGTGCAGCGGCTTGCGGATCGCATCTCGGCTGTTTTTGTCCCGATCGTCTGCGTTCTGGCGGTACTGACTTTCACGTTCTGGTGGGTACGCGACGGCGTTTTCAGTCAGGCGCTCATCAATGCCGTCGCCGTCCTCGTGATCGCGTGCCCGTGCGCGCTCGGACTTGCGACGCCGACGGCGATCATGGTCGGGACGGGGCGCGGCGCTTCCGCCGGCATCCTGATCAAGAACGCCGCCGCGCTGGAGTCCGCCGGGACGATCACGGTCCTTGCGCTCGACAAGACCGGTACGCTGACGCGCGGTGACCCGCGAATCACCGATTTTCTGGCGCTTTCCCCCGAAGTCGACGCGGAACGCGCGCTTTTCCTCGCGGCGGGTCTGGAAAGCGGCTCGGAGCACCCGCTCGCCAAGGCGGTGTTGCGGCGCGCCGACGAGAGGGGGTGCGCGCCGCCAGCGGTCGAAGATTTCCGCGCGCATCCGGGGAAGGGCATCGAGGGCGTCGTCGCGGGTCGGCGCCTACGCTTGGGTTCGCCGGAGTGGTTCTCCGGGGTCGATTTCCCGGAAAAAGAGATGAATCTTTGGCGAGGAAGTGGGAAAATTGTCGCGGCGCTCGTCGAAGACGGCGCGCGTCCGCTCGCGCTCATGGCGATGAGCGACCCGATCCGCGAAACGTCCCGCGTTGCCGTGGCGAGGCTCCGCGCGATGGGAATCCGGGTCGTGATGTTGACCGGCGACAATCGCGTCGCGGCGGCGGCGATCGCCGAACAGGCCGGGATCGACGAGTTCCGCGCGGGTGTTTCTCCCGCGGAGAAGTCGCGTGAAATCGGCGCGCTCAGGGCGGGCGAGGGGAATTGCGTCGGAATGGTCGGCGACGGCATCAACGATACTCCGGCGCTTGCGGCCGCCGACGTCGGTTTTGCCATGGGCGCCGGTTCGGATTCTGCCATCAGCGTCGCCGACGTCACCCTGGTTCGCGGCGATCCGCTCGGCGTCGTCGACGCGATTCGGCTCTCAAGGGCGACGCTTGCGAAAATCAGGCAAAATCTTTTTTGGGCTTTCATTTACAATCTTCTCGGAATCCCGCTCGCCGCGTTCGGTTTGTTGAATCCGGTGATCGCCGGCGCGGCGATGGCGATGAGTTCGGTGTCGGTCGTGTCGAATTCACTGCTGCTCAAGCGCTGGCGGGCGTTCGAGGGCGAAGGGCTGCAAAAGGAGTGAAAGATGGAAAAGACGATTATTCATATCGAAGGAATGAGTTGTCAGGGTTGCGTGAAAAGCGTCACGAACGTTTTGCGAGTCCTGCCGGGTGTCGAGCACGTATCCGTTTCGCTCGAAAAGAAACAGGCGGAAATCGCTTTCGACCCAGTTCGGGTCGGAGTCGCGCAGTTCAAGGGAGCGGTGGAAGAGGCGGGTTTCGACGTCATCTGAAAACCGTCGGAGAGAGAGTCAACAAATGGAGGATCGCTTGCGATGACACGGCTTGAAACGATTCAAAAGAAACTGAAGCGGCTGGCAAAACTCGATTCGCGTTACGAGATATTCGGCGCGGACGACCACAAGTACAAGTTTGAACCGAAACTGACCGAGAAAGAGGCGGAGGCCTTCGAGTCCAAATACGAGCTCCAACTGCCGGAAGAATATCGTCAATACCTTCTGCACGTCGGCAACGGCGGCGCGGGGCCGTTTTACGGGCTGATGGCGCTCGAAGACAGCGACGATAACGTCATCGTCCCCGCCGAGCCTTTCCCTTTTGAAGAACCGCTTTACTTCTCCGACGTCTATGAAGAGGTCGATGCCATCACCGCGAATATGCCCGAAGACGAGGCGGAAGAAACCGGCGAACGAATCTTCGACGAATACTTCGAGATGGCCAGCAGCGGGATCAGCTATCTTTCGCACGAAGGTTGCGGGATGTACTCCGTGCTCGTCGTCAAGGGCGCCGAGGCGGGGAATGTGTGGTTCCTCGACCTGATGAACGAGACGGGCGCGTTCCCGATCCTCGACCCGGAGACGGACGAGCCTTTCAGTTTCTTCGATTGGTTTGAATACTGGCTGGATAACGCGATCGCGCACTTTGAAGACGGTTCGGAAGAATTGTCGAGCTACGCGGACCTGATCGACGGCGGAGTGTTCGGGATCGACGAAGACGACGATTGAACCCGTTTTGATAATCGCGCCGGCGCTCAAGGGAGCGTTCCGGCGATGGGGGCGCGGCGCGATGCGACACCGCGCGCGCTCAAGCTTTTCGGGTCAAAATCGTTTAGAATACTGTTTTTCGCTTCGTACGGGCGGCCTTGCTTTCAGGAATGGAATCCCGGACGGGCGGATTGATTCCTTTTCCAGATTGTACGTGCTCAAGAAGCACGAGCCGCTTCGCAGTGCTTCTCGTGCCGCAGGCGAAGTCGACAAAGGCGAGGGGGGCGGATAAGGAATGGGGATCCGCTTTCCGCTCGGCGGCGCGCGCAATGGGGGATATTGAATGTTTCTAATCGTCGGCTATCTCATCATCCTCGGATCGGCCATCGGGACTTACGCCATCCACGGCAGTCTGGCCGCGCTGTGGATGCCTACCGAGTACGTTGCCATCGTCGGTTTGGCCGTCGGGAGCTTCATTTCCTCAAACGACATGAAGAACATCAAGGCGACGCTCGGCGCCTTGCCGTCCATCTTCAAGGGTTCGAAGTACAACAAGGAACTCTACGTCGACCTTCTTTCGATGCTTTTCGAAGTGCTCTCGAAGGTGCGCAAGGAGGGTCTGATGTCGATCGAGAACGACGTCGAAACGCCGGACAGCAGCCCGATTTTCAGCAAATACCCCAAGCTCGTGAAAGACCACCACGTGATGGAATTCACGACCGACTATCTCCGCATGATGGTCGGCGGCAATCTGAACGTCCTCGAAATCGAAAACCTGATGGACATCGAAATCGAGACGCATCACCACGAAGTCGAAGCGCCCGCGCACAACGTCACCAAGATTGCCGACAGTCTGCCGGCCTTCGGCATCGTCGTCGCGGTCATGGGCGTCGTCAACGTGATGGGTTCCGTCGGTCAGCCGCCGCCCGTCCTCGGCAAGATGATCGGCGGCGCGCTCGTCGGCACCTTCCTCGGCATCCTGATCGCCTACGGTTTCGTCGCCCCGGTCGCGTCCTTGCTCGAACAGAAGATCGGCGAAAGTTCCAAGATCTTCCACGTGGTCAAAGCCGTTCTTCTCGCGTCGATGTCGGGGTACGCGCCGCAGGTCGCGGTCGAGTTCGGTCGCAAGGTCCTCTTTTCGGGAGACCGTCCGAGCTTCCTTGAGCTTGAAACCGAACTCAAGTCGCGCAAGGGCAAGTGAGTGGGCCGACAGGTGCATAAATGAGCGAAGATACCCGTCCCATCGTCGTCAAGCGCATCAAGAAGGTCGCGGGCGGTCACCACGGCGGCGCGTGGAAGCTCGCGTACGCCGACTTCGTGACGGCGATGATGGCATTCTTTCTCCTCATGTGGCTGCTCGGTTCGGTGTCGAACGGCGACCTGAAGGGGCTTTCCGAATTTTTCCAGAACCCGCTCCGCGTCAGTTTCGCGGGCGGTTCGGGTTCCGGCGACGCCATGAGCATCCTGAAGGGCGGCGGAAAGGACATTTCGTCGTCGTCGGGCTACACGAGGGAAGGCGAACTCAAGCGAAGCGGTGCGGCGAACCTCAGAGGCGCGCGGACGGCGGAGTTGCGCAAGGAATTCGAGGATCGCGAAAGGCGTTCGCTCGGCAACTTGAAGTCGAATATCGAAGGGATGATTTCGGGCAACCTCGTTTTTCAGCAATTCAAAAGCCAGTTTGCGGTCGACGTCATTCCCGAAGGCTTGCGTATCCAGATCGTCGACGAGCAGAACCGTCCGATGTTCGATACGAGCAGCGCGGAGCCGACCCCCTATTTCAGGGCGATCCTGCGCGAGATCGGTCAATCGCTGAATTCGGTTCCGAACAAGATCAGCATTTCCGGGCATACCGACGCGGCGCAGTACAGCTCGGGCGTCAGGGGTTTTTCAAACTGGGAGCTTTCAGTCAACCGCGCAAACGCGGCGCGGCGCGAGATGATCGCCGGCGGGATGGATGAAAACAAGGTGTTCCGGGTCGTCGGTTTTTCGTCGATCATGCTGTTCGACCGGAACGACCCCCTGAGTCCGTCGAACCGGCGCATCAATATCACGGTGCTGAACCAGCGCACCGAAGAAGCCATGTTGCAGGAAGACGCCGATGTGGCCACGGACCCGGAAAACGCCCCATCTCCAGATTCCGGGGCTTCCTGAGGCTCCGCTCACAGCGGGATGCGCGCTTCAGGCTCCGCGCCGGAGGCGCGCGCCTTGGGCGTCCGCGCGTTCCGGAGCGCGGCGCCTTGCCCTTGAAAAGCGAAACCCGGCACGATTCCACGAGAGCGCGCAAGATGCTGCCTGACTTGAGAGACAAACGGATGCTCGGTAGCTTCGACGCGAGGATTTCCGTCGCTCCGGGCGCGAAAAACGTCGAATTTTTGCTCTTCTCGCTGGGGACGTCCCGCGTTTTCGGCCTCGACGTGCTCAAGGTCAATGAATTCAAGCGCACACCGCATATCACGCGAACGCCCAATATGCCGAGGGGGATGAAAGGGCTCGTTTCGCTCCACAGCAAGATTTTCCCCGTGATTTCGCTGCTCGCCTTTCTCGGCGACTCGAAGGCCTCCCCGCAAGAGAGCGAGAGAACGATCGTCGTCGTCGAGTATTCAAAACGCACGCTCGGCTTCCTCGTCGAAGACGTGACCGACATCACGCCCGTCGAGCCTGAAAAAATCCGGCTTTCCGAAAATGTCCTCCCGTCGGGGACCGATTTCATCATGGCGACCGCCGAACTCGAAAGCGGGACGACGGTCTATTTGCCCGACGTCGAGCAAATCCTCGCCAACGTCTTCAGCGAGGCCGTGATCGTCAACTTGCCGAAGCTCGAAATCGAAGAAAAAAGCGTGTTTTTCGTCGACGATTCGATCGTCGCGCGGCGTAAAATTGCAAATGTGCTCGACAAGCTGGGCATTCATTACAAATATGCCAACAACGGATTGCAGGCGTGGAGCCGCCTGCAGGGCATGGCCGCGCAGGCCCAGCAGGCAGGAGTCAGGATGCGTGACCTCATCCGGCTCATCCTCGTCGACGCCGAGATGCCGGAAATGGACGGTTACGTCCTGACGAAGAACATCAAGGCGGACCCGCGATTCGCGGGAATTACCGTCGTGATGCACTCTTCGCTCCTGTCCGGCGTCAACCGCGCAAAAGGCCGCGACGCCGGAGTCGACGTCTATGTTTCAAAGTTCGATGCGGAACCTTTACTGGACACTCTGCGTCCTATGTTGGAAGATCGAAACAGTTTCGGAGTAAAAAATGCTTGACCCCAATTTGAAGATTCTGGTCGTGGATGATTTTCCGACGATGCGTCGTTTTATCCGGAATCTGCTCAAGGAACTCGGATTTTCCAACGTCGACGAGGCCGAGGACGGCATCTCCGCCTTGCAAAAACTCAAAATCAAGGATTTCGAACTCGTCCTGACCGACTGGAACATGCCCAATATGGACGGCTTGCAACTCCTCCAGGCGATCCGCGCCGACGAAGACTTTGGCCGCCTCCCGGTCATCATGCTCACGGCGGAAGCGAAAAGAGACAATATCATCGCGGCGGCGCAGGCGGGCGCGAGCGGGTATATCGTCAAGCCTTTCACGGCGGCGACGCTCGACGAAAAGCTCCACAGGGTTTTCGACAAGATGGTGAATAAATGACCGATATGGAACCCTTGAGCGATTCGGACGAACTCGAAGCACTGTTCGACAGCATCGCGGACAAGGTCTGGGGCGCTTCGCTTCACCCCGACGCCGCGCCGGCGGCAAGCCACACGGCGGCGGAACCCCCTGTTCCAGTGGAACCCCCTGTTCCGGTGCAATCCCCCGCGCCCGAAACCCCGACCGGCGAACACCTTCCCGGCGGCGCGTCGCCGCTTCCGCCGGCGATCAAGGATCAGATGCGCCGCATCGCGGCCCTCTTCGAAGCCGAAGAGGGCAAGGCCGAAAACGCCCCGGAGCTTGAGAGCAGCGACGCGCCCGAAGCCGCGCCCCTTCCGCCGGAAGACGTTTTGGCGGCAATCCCCTTGCTTCCCGAAGAAACGGAAGAACAACTGCGCCGGGTCGCGGACCTGACCGCGCAACTCGCCGACAAAATGCGCGACGCGCTCGGCGCTTTTGGTCCGCTTTGCGACGACCTCGAAGCCAAGGCGGCTTCGCTCGCGGTACGGTGGGACCTCCTCTACGCGAACAAAATCAGCATCGAGGAATTCAAGCGCCTCGCGTCGGATACGTGCATGTACCTGAAAAACGCCGTTCCGCAGACGACGGCGAAAGCCCGCCAAAACCTGAGCCAGACGGCACCCTTGCAGGAATCGGGCGTCTCGGCGTCGCGCCTTGCCAGGGACGTGCTGTCGAATTTTCAGGAATTCGAAGCGCGACGCGCGGACTGCCTCCGCAAGGCCGGCGATTGACCTCTCCATGCGCGCGGGCAGAAAAATTCCGTCCGGCATGGAAATGACATTACCATGAGCGACTTTTCAGGACTCGAAGACCTCCTCCAGGATTTCCTGCAGGAAGCGAACGAACTCCTCTCGGACGTCGACAACAAACTCGTCGAGCTTGAAAAGACCCCCGAAGATCGCGGGCTTCTCGACGCCGCCTTTCGCGGCTTTCACACGATCAAGGGAGGTGGGGGTTTCCTCAACGCGACCGAACTCGTCAAGCTCTGCCATTTGACCGAAAGCCTCTTCGACCGCATGAGGACCGGGAAGATGCGCCTGACGCGGCGCCTGATGGACGTCATCATGACGGCGACGCAGAGCATCCGCAACATGTTCGACGAGCTTGCACAGCAAAGGCTGCCCGCGCCGGCCAGCCCCGAACTTCTCCAGTCGCTCCAGGATATTCTGGACGAAAAAAGCGCACCCACGGAAGTCGCCGCGCCGCTGCCGCCGGCGGCGCCGGCGGGACAGAGCGAACCCGATTGGGAAGCGCTTTTCCATGCACTGACCGGGGTTTCGGCGGCGCCCGTCGCGCCGGAACCCTCTCACCCCCCGTCCGAAAAACACCTCCCCGAAGGCGATACGATCTCGCCTGCGGGCGCGGCTCAGCCCCCCGCCGCCGGAGACGACAAAAAACTTCCCGCGCGCGCGCAGACCGTGCGCGTCGACGTTGTGCGCCTCGACCACGTGCTCAACCTCTCGAACGAAATCAGCCTCATGCGCAACCACGTCAACGCCCTGTGGAGCGAAATCCTTTCGGGCAGCGACAAGCCCGAAACGCTCCACTCGCTCGACCTGGCCGTCGGACAACTCGACCTTTTGGTCCGCGACCTCCAGAATTCCGTCATGCGCACCCAGATGCAGGATGTCGGTCGGCTTTTTCAGAAATTCCCGCGCATCGTCCGCGACCTCGCGCGCCAGCTCGACAAAGACGTCGAACTCCTCCTCCTCGGCGAAGATACCGAGATCAACCGGAATCTGATCGAAGACCTCCTCGACCCGATGATCCACCTCATCCGCAACGCGATAGACCACGGCATCGAATCGTCCGAAGAACGGCGGATGGCGGGAAAACCGCCGAAAGGCGTCGTGCGGATCGAAGCGCGCCAGGACGGCGACCGCTTCATCCTCGTCGTCGCCGACGATGGTCACGGGATGCTTCCGGCGGTCATCCGAAAAAAGGCCGTCGAGAAAGAGCTGCTTCTCGAAAAAGACGCCGCCGACCTCGACGACTCGCAGAGCCTCAACCTCATTTTCCTTCCGGGATTCTCGACGCTCTCCGAAGCGTCTTCGGTCTCCGGGCGCGGCGTCGGGATGGACGTCGTGAAGCAGAACATCGAGAAACTCAACGGCACGATCGACATCCACACCGTACCGGGAGAAGGAACGGCCTTTTCGATCACCCTGCCGCTGACGCTTGCAATCCTTCCGTCCCTGCTCGTCCTCCTCGACGACCAGCCCTTCGCGCTCCCGCTCACGATGATCCGCGAAATCCTGCCGATCGACGCCGAAGAAATCCAGGAAATCGGCGGCAAGGATACCTTGCTCGTCCGGGGCGAAATACTGCCGCTCATCCCGCTCACGCGCCTCTTCGGGTGGGCGGAGACGACGACACCGGCTTACGGTGTCGTGATAGAAACGACCGAATGGCATTTCATCCTCGCCGTCGACGATTTCATCGGATACGACAACGCCGTGATCAAGCCGCTCGACGACTTCTGCCCGCGCGGCGTCGCGGGCGTGACGACCCTGCCGAGCGGGCAGATCGTCCTGATCCTCAACATGAAGGAATTGCTTGCGGATTTCCACGAAACCGCCGACGAGAACCTCCGCTTCGACCAGTTCCTGAGGATATGAGACAGGAGACAGAAGACAGGAGACAGAAGACAGAATCAGGGATCAGATCGGTTAGCAGCGGCTTCGCCGCCGGAGAAAGAACTTTGAAACACCGATCGGTTTTCTTCTGTCTCCTGATTCCTGACATCTGATCCCTGAATCATAGCTTGGGGTGAGCAAAGCGAACCCCAACATACGGAAAATGACCGCGTGAAAACCTGGCGAACGGAGCGATGCGGCATGGGTTCCCCACTTTCCCCCTGATAAGGGGGAAATGAAGGGGGTTTATGACGATTCGGCAAGCGTAGGCGCGTTTTCAAGCCTTCCAAATCGCCCCATTCCGTCATTCATGCGCCTGCGGAACCTTGGCTCTCACAGGGTATAGGTTGGGCTGAGGAACGAAGCCCAACGTCTCGCTTGCGCGAAGCGCAAGCCATTTCAGGGATCAGGGATCAGGAATCAGGAGACAGGGATCAGATCGGTCAGCGGCGGCGTTGCCGCCGGAGTGACAAAACCCCACCAAGTATAGGTTGGGGTTCACATTCGTTCAGCCCAACATCGAAGTTGATGACTCAAGAACCGCGAAACACGGATACGCGCGAAAATTTATGCAAACACTTCACTTTCGCGTCTTTCGCGCCTTTCGCGGTTGAAATCGGTTTTTATCTGATTCCTGCCATCATATTCCGTCTTTCATACGCGTGCGGAACGTTGGGCATCGCTTCGCTCACCCCAACCTATGCACGCTGATGGGCACGGCGTGCCGTGCCCTATCAGAGATCAGGAATCTGATCAGTTACCGGCGGCTTCGCCACCGCAGAGAATCAACAAAAACCCGATCGGTTTTCATCTGATCCCTGATTCCTGTCTCCTGATTCCTGATGCCTGTCAATCGTTGCCGTTTCCCGCCGAAGCCGGGGCGTTTTTCGACCGAGAAGCCCGCCGCCGTCAGCGCGGCGCGTACGCTTGCCGCGACGCTCCAGGTCGCCAGCGTGGCGTCGGGCGCGGCGAGGCGCGCGAGCGCGGCGCAGATTTCCGGCGTCCAGAGTTCCGGGTTTTTCGCCGGGGAGAAGCCGTCGAGGTAGAAGGCGTCCGCCTGAAGCGATTTTTCTTCAAGGACGCGGAGGACATCGGCGGCGCACCCGAAGCCCAGATGCAGGGAGAGGTTTTCTTCGAGTTCGACGCTGTGGATTCCGCTGCGCGCAGGCGGCCAGCGGCGGCGCAGAGCTTCGGAGAGGTCGGCGAATTCGGGCCACGCGGCGTGGACGCGCGCGAGTTCTTCAGCGCTCAGCGGGTGTTTCTCGACCGAGACATAGACGAGTTCGCGGCACGCGGCTGTATCTTCGCGCCAGGCTTTCCAGGTCGTCAGGAAGTTGAGCCCCAGGCCGAATCCGGTTTCGACGACGGTGAAGCGGTCTTTCGCACGCCAGCGTTCGGGGAGCGCGTTCCCGGCGAGGAAGACCTCGGTCGCCTGTGCGGGGCCGCCCGACGCGGAGTGGTAGACGTCGCCGTAGCGCCTTGAAAACGGCGTTCCGTTCTCATCGAAGGAAAGTTCGCCGAGAGCGTCGGAAGCGCAAGGAGATTCCGCGCCGGATTCAAGCGGCGCGCGCCAAGTCACGTTCTACACTCTTGAGGACTTCAAAAGGCGAACGAACTTTCGGGGTCGGCGACGGCGTAGTCGTTTTTTCCCGCTTTCTTGACCGAATACATCGCCTCGTCGGCGGCCTTGATCAGCGAAGCCTCGTTCTGCGCGCCGTTCGGGAAGATCGAGATGCCGATGCTCGCGCCGATCCGGCAACGAACCGAGCCGAAGACCTCGATCGGGTGGGAGAGGGTCTTGATGATTTTCTTGGCGACGAAAATGGCGTCGGTCTTGGACGAGAGGTTGGAAAGAACGGCGATGAATTCGTCGCCGCCGATCCGCCCGATGATGTCCGATTCGCGCATCGCTCCGGCGAGGAGTTGGGCGACCGCGTGGAGGACGATGTCGCCGGCCGCGTGTCCGTAGGTGTCGTTGACGGTCTTGAAACCGTCGAGGTCGATGAAGAGCACCGCGCCGAGCGTTCCGTTGCGCCGCGAGATCGTCAGAATCTGATGGAGGCCTTCCGTCATTCGCCGCAGATTCGGCAAACGCGTCAACGGGTCGTAGTTCGCCAGGTTTTCGGCTTCGATGAGGCGGTGTCCTGCCTGTATCGCGGCCAGGTAGGACGCGACGGTCTGGACGGTTTCCGCGTCGCTGCGCCCCAGACGCGGCATGAAAGGCATCTGTTCGTCGGTGCGGCCCGTCACGAGGATGCCGATGAGTTCGCCGTGCAAGAGGACGGGTGACGAAATCAGGTAGGGCAGACCCAGCGTCTTGCGGAAGGCGGCGAGATAGTCGGTCGGCGTCGCGCCGGTGATCAGCACGGGGTTGATCGGGTTGAAGAGGGCGCTTTCGTCGATCCGTATTTTCGTCTTCGAGAGTCTGGTCTGCTCTTCCGAGGGGTAGCCCTGCGAGATCATGACGCTGAAAACGCCTTCTTCGTCTTTGGAGGGGGCGAGCAGGATGGTGCGCTGCATGTTGAGCGCCGAGTTGATGCGGCGGCATACGACGACGAAGTCGTTCCGGTAGTCTGTTTCGCGGTTCATCATCGTGAGCGCAAGCTCGGACATCAAGCGGAAACCGCGCCGCTTTTGCTCCAGCTCGTGACGGATGGCGATCATCTGCGTGTCGACCTGAACGATCCGGGACATGCTTTGCGAAGTGATCTCGTGCAAATAGACGTTTTCGCTTCGCAGCGCCTGGATTTGGGACATTGCCGGGTTGAAGTCTGTCGTTTTCATCTTATTTATTGTGGTACGCTGAACAGGCATAGAACCCCCGTCCGGCTCAGGGACGTCGGTACGCCATTGACCGGCGCGATTTCACCGCCGGCATAAATACCCATCAGAGGGACGCGGTCCGCGACGATTTCCTGGACGACGAAAGCGTCTTCGAGGTCCAGCCCCGCGTATGCGGCCGCCCGACCCGCGCAGTTGATGTAGAAGGCAAAGATGGGTTTCCGACCTTGGGGCCAGAGCCTCTCCACGCTGCTGGGCATATAGTCGAGGTCGGGTGTACGGTACATGAGTTGGAACTCGGTGCCTTCGACCATGTCCGAATCGAGCATGATGATTCCGTTACGCTCGACGTCGACTCCGAGGCAGAGGCGGCTCGCGTAATTGGTCTCGTCGAAGGGTGTCCATTTTCCCCCTTTGTTGACGCCGAAGATCAGGAAGAATCCGTATTCGTCGGGGGGGATCGCGTCGTTCAGAAAGTTGTTGATGAAGGGAAGCGCGGGCTGCCCGTTGATTTCGAGAATCGTCTGCCGGTCGGCCTTCGTGACCTTGTAATACCCGGAACCCGGGCGGCAACCGTGCATGATGACGCTGTCGATTCTCACGCGCTTGTCGAGCGCGATCGCGATCACGCTGTGCTGCGCGACATCGGCACCCGTCCATTGCCACCCCGCCGAATTGACGTAGTCCCCGACGAGGCTCGCGCCGACGAGGCAGGGCAGAAAACCCAGTTCTTGCGTGATGCCTTCGAGGATGGGCGTCGCGTGCACCGTTCTGAACTCGCCGTCCGAGCGGTCGACGAAATCGTAAAAAAGCACGATGGGCGTATCTCTCTCGACGCCCGCCTGCGCGAGCTTTTGCCCGAGCCGCTTTCCGACATCGGCCTCGTTGCCGACGAGTCCCTCTTCGACGAAGGCGTCGTAGGCCATGCCTTCGAGCCAGAAAACGGCGAGGATGACCTGGTCGCCCGCGTAGCCGAAACGGTCGTTCGTGATCGCGCCGACCGCCCACCCGCCGATCACGGGAATCCCGTTCCCGATACTTGCCGCAACCGCGTCGCGCAGGGTGGTCGGGTCGTGCCGCGACGTCGAGAACAGGAGAACGAAGTCGCACGGGTCGTCGCGATTCGCCTGCTTCCGGGCGTTTGCAACGGCCTGTGCGCCCGCAGTCACGGTGTCAGGGCTTTCGCTGTAGCCTATTCCGACTTTCATACGCCGAAAAATATCCTCAAAAAAACCTTCCCCTCCGGAACCCGTGCCGACGTTCCGGGTCGAAATGCGCGGTAGCGGCAGGGACGAGCGGCGGGAAGCCGACGCGCCAAACACCCACCATGAATATTGGACAATATTAGCACACTGTCCGCTTGCGGGGGGAGCGGCCTTCAGGTATCAGGAATCAGGAGACAGGGATCAGATCAGTGAGCGGCGGCGTTGCCGCCGGAGAAAGAGCTTTGAAACACCGATCGGTTTTTATCTGAACCCGGATATTTGATGTCAGGGAAGGGGGTACGTGACTCCCTCCCCTGATAAGGGGAGGGATGGGGAGGGGTACAACTGAAAACTGGTCACGAAGCGAGCGCCAGCGAGCGCTCTGTCATCTGTCCTCTGTCCTCAGTCCTCTGATCAAGGACTTCACGTCGTCGACGCCGTTGTCGATGAGCCAGCTTTCCATGTCGCGCGCGACGCGCTGCGCGGCGTCGGGGGTAACGAAGTTCGCGGTGCCGACCTGGACGGCCGTCGCGCCGGCGAGGATGAATTCGAGCGCGTCGGACGCGCTCGTGATTCCGCCGATGCCGACGACGGGAATCTCGACGGCGCGCGCGACCTGCCAGACCATTCTGAGCGCGATGGGTTTGACGGCGGGACCCGAAAGCCCGCCGGTCACGTTCGCAAGCATCGGGCGGCGTTTCGCAAGGTCGACGGCGAGGCCGAGCAGGGTATTGATCAGCGAGAGCGCGTCGGCACCCGCGTCGGCGCAGGCGCGCGCCATGACGACGATGTCGGTGACGTTGGGCGAAAGTTTGACGATCAGCGGTTTCTTCGTCTCAGCGCGGCACGCCGAGACGACGCCCGACGCGCTCGCGGGGTCGACGCCGAAAACGATCCCGCCCTTCTTGACGTTGGGGCACGAGATATTGACTTCGAGCGCGGCGACTTCGGGGATCGCGTCGAGCCGCGCGGCCATCTCCGCGTATTCTTCGAGCGTTTCGCCGAAAAAATTGGCGATGCACGGCGTCTTGACCGTCCGCAGGAAGGGGAGTTTGCGCGCGACGAACGCGTCGATGCCGATGTTCTGCAAGCCGATCGCGTTGAGCATGCCTGCCGGCGTCTCGCAGATGCGCGGCGGGGGGTTCCCCGCGCGCGGTTTGAGCGACAGACCCTTCGTGACGAAGGCGCCGATCGATTCCAGGTCCATGTGTTCGGCGAACTCGGCGCCGTAGCCGAAAGTCCCCGACGCGGTCATGACCGGGTTCCGCAGGCGGAGGCCCGCGAGATCGACGGAAAGGTCGGGAGTGCTCATGCGCCTTCCCAATCGATTTCGTTCGCGTCGAAGACGGGGCCTTCGGAGCAAACGCAGCGGAAATCCGGCGTTTGCGGCGCGGTGCGGCGTCCGGCGACGACGCAGCCCAGACAGACGCCGACGCCGCACGCCATGCGGCTTTCCAGCGAGACCTGGCAGGGAATCGCGCGGCGCGCGGCGATTTGCGCGACGGCGCGCAACATGCCTTCGGGGCCGCAGGCGTAAATCGCGGCTTTGGCGCCTTGCGATTCGAGGTAGCGCGTCAAGGGTTCCGTGACGAGCGCGCGTTCGCCGATCGAACCGTCCTCGGTCGCAAAATGGCATTCGACGCCGAGCGACGCGAAGGCCTCCGCGCAGAGGATGTCGTCGCGGCGTCTGCCGCCGGCGAAGAGGAGTACCGTCGAAGACGCGGCGCGTAGCTTTTTGGCGAGCGCGTAAAGCGGCGCAAGCCCGACGCCGCCGCCGACGAGCAAGTGTTCACCGGCGGGGGCGCCGAGGTCGAAGCCTTTTCCGAGCGGACCGAGGACGTCGAGCACGTCGCCTTCCTTTTTTGCGGAAAGAATCGTCGTCGCTTTCCCGACGACACGGTAGAGAATCTCGAAAACCGGGGCGCCCGAAGCGTCGTCGTCGGCGTCGAAAATCGCAAACGGGCGGCGCAGCAGGGGGTCGGTCGTATCGTTGACGCGGAGCATGACGAAGCGTCCCGGCGCGGCTTCGCGGACGAAGGCAGCCGACGCGCAAAGGCGCGCGTGCCAGTACGACGGCGAAATTTGCGTGTTGAAGAGGAGCGAAGATTCTGTCAGCATGATTTCCGGCGGCGCGGAAAAGTTTCAGGCGCGCGCGATGAGCGCCGTCACGACGCTGTTCCGCGCGTAACGGTAGCCTTCGCCGGGTTTGCTTTTCGGGGCGATTTGCCCGGTGCCGTAACAGCCGACGATCGGAATCTCTGGAAAACGTTTCCGCAGCACGTCGAGGTCGTCGTCGTCGCCGCCGTAGAAAAACGGGCCGCGCCCGACGCAGGAAAACATCAGCGCGCCGACGGGGTCCGGCGCCGAGACGGCGGCAAGGTCGATGGCGCGGCGCGCGTCTCTCGGCACGGCCCAGCGGTCGCGGCGCGCCCAGCACAGATACTCCCCGGCGCGCGTTTCGCCCGCGAGCGTGATCGAGTGATCCGCGTTCGCCGAAACGAGGGGGAGGATACGATAATCGCCGTCCGGGAAGGCGTCGAAATCCTCCGGCGCTTTTGCGACGAGCGCCATCAGTTGGTGTAGCGGCACCTGGATCGGAAAATGACGGAGCAGACTTTTGAACGCCGGCTGGCTGCCGAGCGGCGGGTTCGAGAGTTTTTCAAGCGTGAAGCCGGAAGCGCCGGCGATCTGCGCCGGCTTGGTGAGCAGAAAGAGTCCGTGCGAGACGCCGACCGCGACGTACGCGCCGCCGATCTGGACGCCGGCGTGCGGCGGGGAGAGGAGGTGGCCGCACTGCCACACCGCCGGCTGGATGAGGTTTTCCGCAAATTCGCCGGAAAACGTCGCGCCGAAGCGCGTTGCCTGCCCCGAAGGCGAGACCCAGTCGCGCGGGCACTCCCAATTACCCGAATAACTCAGGATCGGCTGCGCGTTTTCCGCTTGGGGCGGATGCAGGGACGCGGATCCGCCAAAGACCATGACGGCGGCGGCCGGACGGTCGAGCGTCCAGCCTTCCTCGGTCAGCACACCCGCCGCGAGTCCGCCGAAAACCGTCGTGCATTGCGCGGCCTGCGCCGCCGCCGTGACGGCGGCCTGCGCGCAGCGGGAAAATTCGGGCGTCAGGAAAAGCAGGACTCCCTGCGCGGAAGCGATGCCGGCTTTTTCGAGCGCGTGTCGCGTCGCGTCTCTGGCAAGATCGGGGGTCGGGTTGTTGGCGGATTGCAGCGCGGTAGCGAGGATCATGTCAAGGATTTCGTTTCGTATTCGCACAAGTCGACAATGCCGCAGCGCGGACACTCCGGTTTGCGCGCCCGACAAGTGTAACGACCCAGGAGGATCAGCCAGTGGTGCGCGTCGTGCCTGAATTCGTCGGGTACATATTTTAACAGCTTAAGCTCGACTGCCAGGGGAGTTTTTCCGGGGGCGAGCTTCGTCCGGTTGGCGACGCGGAAAATATGCGTGTCGACCGCGATCGTCGGTTCGCCGAATGCGACGTTCAGGACGACGTTGGCGGTTTTCCGACCGACGCCCGGAAGCGCTTCGAGCGATTCGCGGTCGCGCGGCACCTCGCCGCCGTGGCGCTCGACGAGAAGAGCGCAGGTGGCGGCGATGTTCTTGGCCTTCGCGTTGTAAAGACCGATCCGGTTGATGTATGGCACGAGTTTTTCGACGCCGAGCGCGCGCATTTTTTCGGGCGTCGGCGCGGCGGCGAAGAGCGCGGGCGTCGCAAGGTTGACGCTCTTGTCGGTCGCCTGCGCCGAGAGGATGACCGCGATGAGAAGCTGGAAAGGCGAGGCGTAGTGAAGTTCGGAGCGGGGCGACGGGTTCGCGGCTTTGAGGCGCCGGAAAATTTCGGCGCGCTTGCCCGCGTTCACCGCGACGCCTCCGCTGCTTTGCGACGCGCCAAAAAGGCGTTTTTCGTCGCGATCATGCACGCGAGCAGAATGAAGGCGCCGGGAGGCAGGACGAAAAGGGTGATGCCGGGATAGCCGTCGGAAAAGACGCGAAGCCCCGAAAGCGAGGGGACGATCGACTCGATCCCCGAAAAGAGCGTTCCGTTCCCCAAGAGTTCGCGCATCCCGCCGAGGACGACGAGCGTCCACAGCATGCCGGTCCCCATCGACACGCCGTCGAAGAAGGACTGGATCGGTCCGTTTTTTGCGGCGAAGGCCTCGATCCGCGCGAAGACGATGCAGTTGGTGATGATCAGCGGAATGAAGATGCCGAGCAGATTATGTATCTCGGAAAGCCACGAAGCCATGCACTGGTCGACGATCGTGACGAGCGTCGCGGCGATCATGATGAAGATCGGCATACGGATTTCGTAGGGGATGAACTTTCGGAGGCAAGAGACGGTAAAGCCCGAAAGCCCCGTGACGAGAAGCGTCGCGAGCGAAAGCATCGCGCCGTTGATGAGCGTCGTCGTGACGGCGAGCAGGGGGCAGAGGCCGAGGGTCTGTACGAGGCTCGAATTCTGTTTCCAGACGCCGTTAGCGAAAATTTCCCGGAGTTCGGCGCGCGTGATCATGAGGGGTCTCCCTGCGGCTGTGGATGGGGCGCCGCCGCGCCGTCTTTTTCGGGGGCGCCGTAGAGCGCGTCGCGGTGTTCCGCGACGAATTTCAGCGTGTCGCGCACGGCGCGGACGACCGCGCGTGGGCTGAGCGTCGCGCCCGCGATGAAGTCGAAGCTCCCGCCGTCTTTTTTGACCTTCCATTCGGATTCGGGGCGCGCGTCGAACGAGAGCGCGTCGAAGCGCCGGATCCACGGATTCTTCCGGTTCTTGTCCTTCTTCAGGTCGATGTAGTCGCCGAGTCCGGGCGTCTCGCGGTGCTCGGTGACGCGTACCCCGGTCACGACGCCGTCCGCGCGGACGCCGATCAAGAGGCCGATCGGCCCGCCGTAGCCGCCGCGCGCGCTCGTTTCGACGACGAGGACGGCGGGCGCGCCGTTTTTGCGTCCACGGTAAAACGTCGTGGGCGCGATCAGGGCGGGCGAGAGTTCGGAGTCGAGCGAGAGAATGTCGGCGGAAATGTCGTTATCAAAAATCCCCGGCGGAAGAATCTCTTCGATCGCGCGCATTTTCTTCGCGCGAACCGACGCCTCCATGACAGGGCGCGTCAGCGTATACGAAGTGGCGAGAAAAAGGGTCGAAACCGCCGTAAACACGGCGAGCGTCGCGGCGCTGCGGAACGCGACGCGGACGGGCGTGTCGGGGGTACCGGGCGTGTTGGCGGCGTCGGCGGTCATTTCTTTTTCATGCCGAAGACGCGGGGTCGCGTCATGAGGTCGACGAGCGGCGCGCAGAGGTTGAGGATCAGGACCGAGAAGGCGACGCCGTCCGGGTAACTGCCGAAAACGCGGATCGTGTAGGCGAGTATCCCGGCGGCGAATCCGAAAATCAGATTCCCTTTTTCGGACGCGCACCCGGTAACCGGGTCGGTCACGATGAAGAAGGCGCCGAGCACGACGCCGCCCGAAAAGACGTGAAAAAGCGGCGACGCGAAACGCCCCGGGTCGAAAAGCCAGCACGCCGCCGAAAGCGCGACGAAGCCGGCGAGGAAGCCCGTCGGGGCGTGCCAGCGTATGACTTTGCAGCGGAGGAGCCAGAGGCCGCCGAGAAGGTAGGCGGCCGCGACGTACTCCCAAACGCGAGACCCGACGGCGCCGTGGATTTTCGCGTCGGAGAGCGTTTCGGCGATCGGCGTTCCGGGGGCGAGGCGAAGCGCCGTTTTCAACACGTCGAGCGGCGTTGCGCTCGTGAGCGCGTCCAGTTCCCTCGAAACGCCGAGGACGGCGAGAATCTGGTCGATGAAACGCGTCTCGAGCGTGAGCGACGGCCATTGCGACATCAGCGCGGGGAAGGAGACGATGCACGCGGCGAAGGCGACCATCGCCGGGTTGAAAGGATTCTGACCGAGACCGCCGTAGAGGTGTTTGGCGATCACGATCGCGACCAGCGTGCCGAACACGGTCAGCCACCAAGGGACGATCGGCGGAAAGGTCAGCGCGATCAGGAACGCCGTGACGAGCGCGCTGCCGTCGGTGAGGCAGGGGCGGAGGGGTTTTCCGCGCAATTTGAGCATCGCAGCCTCGGCGGCGAGCGCCGTCGCCGAGGCGATCGCGATCTGGAGAAGGATCGCCGGCCCGATCAGGCAGGCATAGACCGCGACCCCTGGCAGCAGGGCGAAAAGGACGCGCGCCATGATCCCTTGAACGTTTGCGTTCCGGCTCAGATAGGGGGGGGAAATGAAGTCCATCGCAGGGATTTTATCGCGCGGCGTCGCCCGGTTTCACGGCGGGGTCGGGTGTTTTTTCTGCCGCTTCCGCGTCTACGGCGGTTTCGGGATTTTTCGGCGGATGCGCTTCACGCTGCAAGCGGGCGCGTTCGGCGGCGGCTGCGATCAGCGCTTTCTTTGCCGCGTCCGCGCCGTCGCCCCCTCCCGCGCCGGAAGTTTTCACGGCGGCGGCCAAGCGTTCGGCCTTCTCGGCTTTCAGGCGCTCCTCGCGCGCCTTGCGTTGCTCGACGCGCGCGCGCGTCGCGTCGGCTTTCGCCTTCTCTTTTCTGCGCGCGTCGATTTCGCTTTTTGCGAAGCGGAAATACTGGACGAGTGGAATCCGCGAAGGGCAGACGTAGGCGCAGCAGCCGCATTTGATGCACTCGTCGATGGAAAGTTCGACCGCCTTGTCGAATTTTTGCGCGCGCGAAAAACGGTAAAGCTCGAAAGGCTGAAGCTCGTGTGGGCACACCTCGGCGCACGCGCCGCAACGGATGCACGGCATTTCGGGCGGCGGCGGCGGAAAAAGCGACAGGGAAGCGGCGATCACGCAGTTGCAGGCTTTGACGACGGGTGCGGAAAGATCGGGAATCTCGAAGCCCATCATCGGGCCGCCCATCAAAAAACGCTCCGTATCGGGTTTGGGGCGACCGAGCGCGACGAATTCCTCGAACGGCGTCCCGATCAGCGTTTCCCAATTACCCGCGCTTTCCACGTTTCCGGTCAGCGTGACGATCCTTGAGATCAGCGGCTCGCCAAAGGCGACGAAACGCCACGCGCTGTACGCGGTTCCGACGTTGAAGCACTGCACGCCCATTTCGGGCGAACGCCGCGTCGACGGAATCTCCTTCCCTGTCAGCACGCGGATCAACTGCTTCGCCGCGCCGGTCGGGTAACGCGTCGGAACGACGACAACTTCGAAATCGAAGCCGAGCGCCTCGACGGCGCGCCGCATCGCGCGAGCGGCTTCGGGTTTGTTGTCCTCGATCCCGATCAGGACGCGCTTCGGTTCGAGCAGGTCGCGGAAGATCGAAGCACCCCGGACGACGTCTTCGGCGCGCTCGCGCATCAGAAAATCGTCGCAAGTCATGAAAGGCTCGCACTCGGCGCCGTTGATGACGACTTCGTCGATCGCCGTCGATTTCGCCGCCGAGAGTTTGGCGTGCGTCGGAAAGACTGCGCCGCCCAAGCCGACGATCCCCGCGTCGCGCAGCGCCCCGCAGACTTCGTCGGGGGATCGCGCCGTCAGGTCGAGCGGTGCGCGCTCGATCCAGGTGTCGAGGCCGTCGGGTTCGATCACGACCGAGAGCGTCGGCAGACCCGAAGGATGCGCGGCGGGGCGGTCTTCGATCGCGAGGACCTTGCCCGAAGTCGGCGCGTGGACCGCCGCCGAAATCCACCCGTCGGCGTTCCCGATCCGCTGCCCCTTGCGGAGCGTTTCGCCCACGCGCACGCAGGGGGTCGCGCGCGCGCCGACGCTTTGATGCAGGGGAAGGATCAGCCGGGAGGGCAAGGGGGCTTTTCTTATCGGTGCTTCTGCTGATTCGGCCTTGTGCGTATCGGGTTCGACGCCGCCCTTGAATCTGAAAAGTTTCCGAGAGAGTCCCGATTGCATTCTGTGGCTTTCAGGCGACGCGGCGGATTTGGAAGACCGGAGACTTCCACTTCCAGTTGTCGACCGTTTCGGCAATCGTTTTCATCTCGATGCACTCGACCGGACACGGCGCCGCGCACAGCGCGCAACCCGTGCAGATCGACCCGACGACGGTGTGCAATTGCTTCGCCGCGCCGACGATCGCATCGACGGGGCACGCCTGGATGCAGAGCGTGCACCCGATACAGCGGTTTTCGTCGATCACGGCGAACTGCGGCGGCTTTTCCGCGACGCCCGCTGTCGGAATCTCGCGCCCCAGGAGGTCGGCGAGCTTGCGCGCGCCCGCTTCGCCGCCGGGGGCGCAGAGGTTGATCGCCTCGCCGTCGGCGATCGCCTCGGCGTAGCCGCGACAGCCGGGAAATCCACATTGCCCGCACTGCGTTTGCGGCAGGGCGCGCTCGATTTGGTCGATGATCGGGTTCCCTTCGACGCGAAAGCGCTCCGACGCCCATCCGAGCGCCGCGCCGAGAAAAGCCGCGCCGAGCGTCATCACGGCGACGGCGATAATGACGGTGTCGATATTCTCCATGCGATCCTAGCGGGCCAGCCCCGAAAAGCCCATGAACGCGAGGCTCATCAGGCCGGCCGTGACGAAGGCGATCGCCGTCCCGCGAAAAGGCAGCGGCACGTCGGCGGCGTCGACGCGCTCGCGGATTCCGGCGAGCAGGATCAGCGCGAGCGTGAAGCCCGCGGCGGAGCCAAAACCGAAAAGCAGGGATTCGATGAAGTTGTAGCGCCCTCCGACGGCGAGCAGCGGAATGCCGAGAACCGCGCAATTCGTCGTGATCAGGGGAAGGTAGATGCCGAGCACCTGGTGCAGGACGGGACTCGTTTTTTTCACGACGATCTCGATGATCTGCACGATCGCCGCGATCGTGATGATGAAGGAAATCGTTCGCAGATAGCCGAGCTCGAGCGGAACGAGCAGATAGGTGTC
>JAISAZ010000056.1 GCA_031266435.1 Accumulibacter sp. | reverse complement strand
CCGAAACGCCTGTAACCCCCTTCATTTCCCCCTTGTCAGGGGGAAAGTTGGGAACCCATGCTGCATTGCTCCGTTCGGCGGTTCTCACCCGTTCGTTTTGCCTTATGTTGGGCATCGCTGCGCTCACCCCAACCTATACCTGGTGGGGTTTCGTCACTCCGGCGGCAACGCCGCCGCTCACTGATCTGTCTCCCGTCTCCTGACATCTGTTTCTTGATGCCTGATTCCTGATCCCTGATAGGAATCGCGCAGGAAAAGCCTCGCCGTGGCTTCCGGGTTCGACGGAAAATATAGGTGCATATAGCTTGCCGTCATGCGCTCGCGGCGGTAGATCGCCTCTCCGGGCCGACCGTCGGGACGTTCCGAGAGGGCGAGCGGGAGAAGCGGCGTTTCGGTTCTGGAATAGTGAAAGGCGTGGCCGCGCAGCACGCCTTCGGGCAGGCGGGCCTCCTGCATTCCGAGGCCGAAGAGTTTTTTGCCCATGACGATTTTTCCGGGCAGGACGCCGGCCATGGCGAATTCCTGGCCGTCGGCGAACGTCATCGATTCGAACAGCGGCATCATCCCGCCGCATTCGGCGAGCAGCGGCTTCCCGGCGTCGACGTGGCGACGGACTTCGCGCTGAAAATTCCGGTTCGACGCGAGCGCCGGGGCGTGGAGTTCGGGGTAGCCGCCGGGGAGCCAGAGCGCGTCACAAGGCGGCAGGCCGGCGTCGGAAAGCGGTGAGAAATAAAAAATCGACGCGCCGAGCCGTTTAAGGCAGTCGACGTTGGCCGGGTAGAGAAAGCAGAACGCGGCGTCGCGCGCGACGGCAATCGTTTTGCCTTCGAGCAGGCGCGGAAGTTCGGGTGCTTGGGCGTCGGCAAAGCGCACCGGCGGGGGCAGTTTCGCGGCGTCGGTCTTCGCAAGGTGGGTCGCCATGCGGTCGATGCGATCGCCGAGGCGGTCGATTTCGGCGGCGGGCAGGAGTCCGAGATGACGTTCGGGCATCGCGCCGTCGATGTCGCGCGGCAGGTAGCCGTACCAGGCGATATCGGGCGGCAGACTCTTTTCGACGAGTTCCGCGTGGCGGGGGCTACCGAGCCTGTTTGCGAACGCGGCGACGACCGGCGTCCCGGTGCGGTAGTGCTTGAGGCCGTAGGCGACCGCGCCGAAGCCGGTCGACATGCCGAAGGCGTCGATGACGGCGAGAATCGGGACACCGAGTCGGGCGGCGAGTTCGGCGGCGGGCGGCGAACCGTCGAAGAGACCCATGACGCCTTCGATGAGGATCAATTCGGACGTGCGCGCCGCTTCGGCGAGGCGCCAGGCGATGTCGGCGTCGCCGCACATCCACGCGTCGACGTTCAGGCAGGGACGAGCGCTTGCGACGGCGTGAATCTGCGGGTCGAGAAAATCGGGCCCGCATTTGAAGACGGAAACGCGCCGACCGAGGCGGGTATGCAGCCGAGCGAGCGCGGCGACGACGGTCGTCTTTCCTTGGCCGGACGCTGGCGCGGCGACGAGAAACGCGGGGCAGGACGGCATTCGTTGCCTACCAGTCGAGACCCGGCATCGCTTTTATGCCCGCCTGAAATGCGTGCTTGACCGAGACCATGTCGGTCACGGTGTCGGCGGCGGCGACGAGTTCCTGCTGCGCGGCGCGGCCTGTAATGATGACGTGCTGCATCGGCGGACGCCGGGAAAACGCTTCGAGGACTTCGGGGAGTTCGAGCCACCGGAATTTGAACGCGTAGGTCATTTCGTCTAGGACGACGAGACCGAATTCCGGGTCGGAAAGATAGCCTGAGGCCAGATTCCATGCCGCGCGCGCAGCGGCGGCGTCACGCGGAAGGTTCTGTATTTCCCACGTAAACCCCTCGCCGGTTATATGCCAGAATAATTTACCGGGAAACGCTTTTTGGACCGCGCGGAAAAACGCGACCTCGCCGGTGTCCGTGCGACCCTTGACGAACTGGACGACCGCGACCTTCATCCCCTGACCGAGCGCGCGCGCGACGACGCCGAACGCCGCCGACGATTTTCCCTTGCCGTTCCCCGTGTTGACGAGCACGACGCCGCGTTCTTCTTGCGCGGCGGCGATCGCCTTGTCGACGAAATCCTTTTTCCGGGACATTCGGGCGGCGTGTCGTTTTTTTGCGTCGTCACCGTCGTCCCCGACGGAGTTTTCGGGTATTTGGGAGTTTTCGGGAGCGCTCACGGTGGGGACCTCGATGCGGGAAATCATTTCGGGATGAAGCCGACGCGCCCACGGCTTTCGAGAGCTTCGAGGGGATAGCTGTAGAGCGAAGAGAGGCGTTCGGCGGTCAGCATTTCGCGGGCGCTCCCGATCGTGGTCGTCGCGTTGCCGTGGATCATCAGGACGCGGCTACAGTAGCGCCAGGCCATCGCGGGTTCGTGCAGCACCATGACGAGGGCCGCTCCGTTTTCGCGCGCCGCGTCGGAGAAGAGGTCGAGCATGGCGATCTGGTATTTGAGGTCGAGGTAGGCGATCGGTTCGTCGAGCAGAAAGAGGCGCGGCGACTGCGCGAGCAAGGCGGCGATTGCGAGCCGCTGGCGCTCGCCGCCCGAGAGCGACTGGACGTCGCGCCGCTCGATCTCGGCGAGGCCGACGGCGGTGAGCGCGTCGCGGGCGATTCGTATGTCTTCCTTGCTTTCCCAATCCCAGCGACCGAGGTGCGGGTGCCGGCCGATCAGCGCCGTTTCGAGGACCGTCGCCGCGAAGGCGTCGGCGTGGATCTGCGGCAGCCAGCCACGGATCAGCGCGCTTTTTCGTGGCCCGATCGCGTCGTAACGCATTCCGTCGATCAGGACTTCACCGGCTTGCGGCTCGCGCAGACCGGCGAGGACCGAGAGCAGCGTGGATTTCCCTGCGCCGTTGCAACCGAGAATCCCGAGGCGTTCCCCCGGATCGAGAACGAGGTCGAGGTCCCGGCAGATCGAAACCCCGCCGATCCCGACGGCGAGTTTGCGGGTTTCGAGCAGAGGCGTTTTCGTTTCGGGCATTTCAGTGTTTGGGGCGCGCGTCGCGGGCGAGCAGGAAAAGAAAGACCGGGACGCCGATCAGCGCCGTCAACACGCCGACCGGAAGCTGTTGCGGAGCGATGACGGCGCGCGCGAGCGTATCGGCGATCAGGAGGAGGCTGCCGCCGGCGAGCGCGGACGCGGGGAGCAGGACGCGCTGGTCGTTCCCGGCGGCGAGGCGGATCAGGTGCGGGACGATCAGGCCGACGAATCCGATCGACCCCGCGAGCGTCACGGCGGTCGCCGTGGCGAGCGACGCGGTGAAATAGACGCCGCGTCGCAGGAAGGCGACGCGGACGCCGAGCGTTTGCGCGAGCGCGTCGCCGCGCGAGAGAAGGTTGAGTTCGCGCGCGAAAGGAAAGGCGCAAACGAGTACGGCGGCGAGAACGCCGAGCGCGAGGTGCGGTTCGCCCGATTGCGAGAGGTCGCCCATCAGCCAAAACAACATTCCGCGCAGCCGATTGTCGGGCGCGATCGAAAGCATCAGCGCGACGCCCGCGCCGCAACCGGCGGCGACGATGACGCCGGTCAGGAGCAGGCGCGTCTGCGTCCAGCTCCCGTCGCCGCGCGCCAAGCCGAAGACGACGAGCATCGCGGCGAATGCGCCCAGAAAAGCGCCGGCGTTGACCGAGACCGCGCCGAGGCCGAAAAGGATGGCGAGCATCGCGCCGATCCCCGCGCCGCCGGAAATCCCGAGCACGTAGGGGTCGGCGAGCGGGTTGCGGAGCAGGACTTGCAAAAGGGCGCCCGCGAGCGCGAGGAGTCCGCCGCAGGCAAAACCGGCGAGCGCGCGCGGAAGGCGCAGGCTGCGGACGACTTCGGACGAGGTGTTGTCGGCGGCGCCAAAGAGCGCGGAAACGACATCGGCGAGCGGGATCGTGACGCTGCCGACGCATAAAGCGATCGCAAGACTCGCGAGCGAGACCGCAAGAAGCGCGCCGACGATGAAAAAGGCGCGCCGCCGCGCCGGGATCGCCGGGGTCATCGGGGTCGTCGATTCGGGCGGTTCATCGCGGCGAATAGCGCAGCCCGACGAAGGCGTTGAATCCCAATGTGTTGTATTCATAAGCGGTTTCGTACTTCCGGTCGAACAGATTGTTCAAGCGCGCTTCGACGGAGAATTCCCGGTTGATCGCGTAGCGCGACGTGAGATTGAAGAGCGTGTAGCCGCCCATCTCGGTCGCCTTCGTTTCGTCGTGATCGTTGAAACGACGAGAGCTGACGACCGCTTCGACGGCGGCACTCGCGGCGCCCCAGCGCTTTCCGACGCTCACGAACGCGCGGTTCCGCGCGCGGCGACCAAGGCGATTGTGCGTGTCTTCATTGATCGCGTCGAGCCAATCGTAGGCGGTGTTCACGCTCCAGTCGCCGAATCGCCCCGTATAGGCGAGCGTCAGGCCCTTGAGCCGCGCTTTCGAGACATTCATATACGTACTCGTCACGAAGGAATAGTCGATCAGGTTCTCGACGCGGTTGCGGTAGAAGGTCGCGGACGCCGTGTGATCGCCTTTTTCCCAAAAAATCGCGGTCTCGACGTTTTTCGCCGTTTCGGGTTTCAGTTCGGCGTTGCCGTAGATAGGAATGTAGAGCTGGTACACCGAGGGCGCCTTGAACGCCGTGCCGTAGCTCGCGTGCGTGCGGAGCGTCTCGGTCAACTGGTAGCCGTAAGCCAGAGATCGCGTCGTTTTTCGCCCGAAGCGCGAGTTGTCGTCGCTGCGCGCGCTGATCTGCCAGCGGTGCGCCGCGTAGCGCCCGGTCCACCCGGCGAGCAAGGACTTCGTCGTGATTTCCGGCGAAGCGCTGTAGTCCCTGCGCGGAGAGGCTTCCTGCTTCAAATGTTCGTACGCGATCAGCGCCTGACCGAGGGACGGCAGGCGAATGTCGTTCTGCCAACTGAACTGGCGGTTTTCGGTATGCAATAAGTCGCCTTTCGGCGACCAAGCGCTGAATGTCCGCTGGAGGTCCGAAGACGCGCCGTACTGCAAGCGGCTCGTCCATCCGTCGAGAATCGTGTTCTTCGAGTGGAGACCCCATTGCTTCATCCTGAACTTGAGCCGGTCGTCGAAGTTTCCGTTGGCGGTGGCACTGTCGAAGTGCGTAATCCCTTCGTTCTGGCGGAAATTCATGCCGAGTTCGTGACCTTTCGCGGGCAGGAAAGAAAGCGACGCCGCGCCGCCCGCGTTGCGATACGAATCCTTGTCGGCGTCGCGGTTCGAGGCGTGCTTTCGCGCCGAAATGCTGTCCGAGGAGGCGTGATTGCCGTCGACGCGGAAGCGCCACCGCTCGTTGCCGCCCGATAGCGCGGCGTTTGAAAGGAGCGTGTTCCGCGTTCCGTAACCCGCGAAGGCTTCGGTGCGCAAACCCGGCTCGCCGTGGCGCGTGATGATCTGTATGACGCCGCCGATCGCGTCGGCGCCGTAGAGCGTCGACGCCGGACCACGCAGTACTTCGATGCGCTCGATCCCGGAGAGCGGGAAAAAGCGCAGGGGCGAACCCGACAGATCCATCGAATTGATCGCGACGCCGTCGACGAGGACCTTGGTTTGTTCGGGACGCGCGCCCCGAATGTAAAAATCGGTCACCGTACCGGGACCGCCGTTGCCCGACTGCTGTATCCCCGCCTGCTTGGACAAGAGGTCGGCAATCGTTTCGTGCGCGCCGCGTTCGATCTCTTCCCGGTCGATGACGCTGACGTCGGAAAGGAGTTCGCTGGCGCGGGTGGGTTGGCGTGTGGCGGTAACGACGATTGTTTCAAGCTCTTTTTCGGCGGCGAACGCCGACAATGCGACAATCTGTAAAAGCGTCGCGGCAAGCCGACTGGAACGCATACGTCTGTTTTCTCCTTGGGCCGGAAAGCGTCCCCGCAAGGCCGGCAAACAAAAATCGGAACAAACCGCGACGCGTGCGATGCTGCGATGAACGCCCGCCTTCCCGCGGTGTTTCCACCCGATTGCGCGAAAACCCGGTATTCGGACTCGCAAGACTTGAGAAACGCCGCCTTCGGTCGTCGATGAGGGCGTGCTTGCCTACCGTTGCGGGGGCAGTACAGGCTTGGCGACGCGGTCGAGATTCCCCGACGCGCCGTGAATCCGGGAAGGGCCGAAAGCGCGCGCGCTCAAGGACTCCCCGCGAAACAGACCTGTTTTCCCGGTCGACCGCATGCCGCATCGCGGTCGTATTCGCTTTTCAAACCGCGCCTTTCGGAGACGGCTGAATCTTGAATTCTAACACGCCGGCGGCGAAGCTTCGGCGATACCGCATCGATGATGATAAATACACTCAACCTGGAAACCGCGGTTGAGCACTGATTATTCGCGTTGAAGGCTATGTGATGACAAGCTTCTCCGGTTTTTTTACCGCTCACCCACTTGGGGGCGTCTGTTACATGCCTGGGAGCACAGCCCCGCAGCGCGCTGGCGGTGTTGCTCCTCCTTGCAGGCATGAGCCTGCCGCGTCGTCGCGCCTTGCCAGCACACTCCGGGACAGCACTCCCAGGCACGTCCAACTACGGTTTCCAGGTTCAAAGTACCTCCTTTGTCCTTGACGATGCACTGTTTTTGAAACTATAGTTTCAAGCTATGCAACAAGTGCAAAGCGAACTCGACCGGATCGGCAAAAAAATCACCGAAGTGGTTTCTTTGTGCGAAGCGCTCAAAACCGAAAACGCGCAGCTAAAGCAGCAACTCGCGGCGTCCGAAAATAACAGGAACGACCTGTCAGAACGCATGGGTTTCGCGCGAACGCGGCTGGAGAAACTCGTCCTCCAGCTCCCCGAAGACGTGCAACTCGAAACCTGAGAAGCCGACGACGATGCCCGACAACGCGCAATACCTCGATATCAAGCTGCTCGATTGCGAGTACCGCGTCGTTTGCGCGCCCGACGAGAAGGAAGCCTTGCTCGCCGCAGTGACCTACGTCGACGGAAAGATGCGCGAGATCACGCGGACGTCGAAAAACGCTGGAAATCCCGAACGCGTCGCCGTGATGGCGGCGATGGAAATTGCGCACGAGTTCCTGCAACTCAAGGCAAAACCGCCGCCTCAACCCTCTTTTTCCGCCCCCTCGCCGGAAAACGACGCGCAGGGGCTGGACAACGACGCCATCCTGCGTAAAATCTCGGATATGGAAATAAAGCTCGACGCAGCCTTGGGGCTCGACAGGCTTTTGTAAAGGTTTCGTTCCTGCGGTGTTGGTTAAGGCCATATATTCCTTGGACCAATGTTGCTTGGCGTCGACCGCCTACCAATGAAGCCGCTGTTGTGCTTTCCCCTTTTGCCGGAAAGCCTGATGCGGAAGGAAAGCGGTCCCTCTGGACTTAACAGTTCAGGATGCCGGCCTGACGGCATTCGCGGGAACCCCCCTCTCCTCGAACCGCGCGGACCCATGGTCAGCGCGGTTTTTTTTCGTGCGTAACGCCAAACATCCTTAGTCCCACGCCTGAATTGAAATTGAAATAGAATGAATCTTCGGAAAAAAACATGGCAACGATAGACCACAACAAAATCATAGCGAAAACCGCAACGGCGGCGTTGAAGCCCTACGGGATCAAAAGGAAAGGCCAGTCCAGGTTGTTTGTGGATGATAACGGCTGGTTTGTAATAATCATTGAATTTCAACCGCATAAATTCAACAGGGGAAGCTTTTTGAATGTCGGCGTGAATTTCAACTGGTATCCGCAGGGTTATTTTTCTTTCGACATGGGCTATAGGGAAAATGAATTCATTGAATGCGTCGAGGAAAGAGGTTTCATTGAAAGCGTGGATAAATTATGCAAAAAGGCGGTAGAGAAAGTACTGAAATACAGGGATGATTTGAAAACGATGAAAACCGCCGAGAAAATAATATCGGAACACGAATTCACAAGCGATGAAACCTGGGGGAATTACCACAGAGGCGT
>JAISAZ010000025.1 GCA_031266435.1 Accumulibacter sp. | reverse complement strand
TTGAGCGACGGGAGCATAATGTCTATGCGCATTCTCAATGCGCTTTCGTCTTTATCTGTCATGCTTTACAGTATAACCTATGAACATCTAACTGTAAATATTATTCATAGACAATTACTAATCAGATGGAGCGTCCCATCCTGCATCTGAATACTGAACACTGATCACAAAGCGAGCGCAGCGAGCGCTCTGTCTTCTATCCTCTGTCTTCTGTCCTCTGACAGTATAATCGGGGAAAGTACAATTCTACGGTTTCGATTTCGATGCACGACTTTCTCGATAAACTCAACCCCGAACAACGCGCCGCGGTCACGCTGCCGGCGCAGCACGCGCTGATCCTCGCCGGAGCGGGGAGCGGCAAGACGCGCGTTTTGACGACGCGGATCGCGTGGCTGCTGGCGACGGGGAAGGCTTTCCCGCGCGAAGTGATGGCGGTCACTTTTACGAACAAGGCGGCGAAGGAAATGCTCGCGCGCGTGTCGGCGATGTTGCCGATCAACGCGCGCGGGATGTGGATCGGGACTTTCCACGGGCTGTGCAACCGTTTTTTGCGCGCGCACCACCGCGAGGCGGAATTGCCGCAGTCTTTCCAGATTCTCGACGCATCCGACCAGCTCTCGGCGGTGAAACGCCTGTTGAAGACCTTGAATCTCAACGAGGAAAAATTTCCGCCGCGCGAGATCGCGCACTTCATCAACGCGCACAAGGAGCAGGGTCTCCGCGCGGCGAACGCCGAAGCCTACGACGAACACACGAAAAAGCGCGTCGCGATCTTCGCCGAGTACGACGCGCAATGCCAGCGCGAGGGCGTCGTCGATTTTGCCGAACTCTTGCTGCGAACCTTCGAACTCATGCGTCGCAACGAGCCTTTGCGAACGCATTACCAAGCGCGTTTCCGCCACATCCTCGTCGACGAGTTCCAGGATACGAACCGCCTGCAGTACGCGTGGCTGAAACTGCTGGCAGGAGGGTACGCGCCTTCCGCTCCCGCCGTGCCGGACGCGCACACAGAGGGGAACGAAGAGGCTTCGACGCGCGCGTGTCTTTTCGCCGTTGGCGACGACGATCAGTCGATCTACGCGTTTCGCGGCGCCGATGTCGGCAATATGCGCGACCTGGAGCGCGAATTCCATATCGAAAACGTGATCCGCCTCGAGCAGAATTACCGTTCGTTCGGGAACATCCTCGACGCCGCGAACGCCTTGATCAAGAATAACCGGGGGCGCCTCGGCAAAAACCTCTGGACCGATTCGGGCGCGGGCGGGCGTATTTCGGTCTTCGAATGCGCGACGGACCTCGACGAAGCGCGCAGCGTCGTCAATCAGGCGCGCGAGCGCATCCGCGCGGGCGTCCCGCCGATGCAGATCGCTTTTCTTTACCGCTCCAACGCGCAATCGCGCGTACTCGAACATCAACTGTTTTCGAACGGCGTGTCTTACCGCGTCTATGGCGGTCAGCGCTTTTTCGACCGCCAGGAAATCCGGCACGCGCTCGCTTACCTGCGGCTTCTCGCCAACCCGGACGACGACAGCGCGTTCGCGCGCGTCGTCAACTTCCCGACGCGCGGCATCGGCGGAAGAAGCGTCGAGGCGCTTGTCGAAAACGCGCGTCTCACGCATTCGAGCCTTTACAACGCGGCGGCGGGACTCGGCGGGAAAGCGGGCGCCTCGGTCGCCAACTTCATCCGCCTCATCGAGGCGCTTCGCGTCGATGCGCAGGCGCTCACGCTCCCGGAGACCGTCGAACTCGTGCTCGACAAGAGCGGGCTGCGCGAACACTACCTCAAGGAGAAGGAGGGCCGCGAGCGTCTCGAAAACCTCAACGAACTCGTCAGCGCCGCCACGAGCTTTCTCGACGAGAGAACGGAACTCCCGGAGGAAGAGAGCGGCGCCGACCCTCTCGCGGCCTTCCTCGCTTACGCGTCGCTCGAATCCGGCGAACACCAGGCGGGTGAAAGAGACGAGGCCGTGCAATTGATGACCGTGCACGCCGCGAAGGGTCTGGAATTCGACGAGGTTTTCATCACCGGCCTCGAAGAAGGGCTTTTCCCGCACGAGAACTCGGCGGCGGACCGCGACGGTCTCGAAGAGGAGCGCCGCCTGATGTACGTGGCGATCACGCGCGCGCGTAAAAAGCTCTATTTCTCGTACGCGCGCGCGCGCATGTTGCACGGACAGACGCGCTACGGCCTGCCGTCGTCCTTTCTCGACGAAATCCCCGAAAATTTGCTGAAAAAGCGCGCCACATCGTCGTCGGGAAGCGCGTTTTCGACGCGCGGGAGCCTCGCGCGCGCTTCGACGAACTTCTCCGGCGAATTTTCCAGGGATTTTTCCAGGAACTCTTCCAAGAGCTTTTCCAACGACTTCTCCAACGGCTCCGGCGCGTCCCGGAGCCGGAGAAACGAGACGGTCTCCTTCGGCAAAGCGTCTTCGCTCGCCGAAGGAGGTGAGATCAACGGATTCCGCATCGGCCAGAGCGTCGCGCACGCCAAATTCGGCCAGGGCGTCATCGTTTCAGCCGAGGGCTACGGGAGCGACGCGCGCGTCCAGGTCGAATTCGGGCGCGCCGGGACGAAGTGGCTGTCGCTCGCGTACGCACATCTGACACCCGCATGAAATCGTTTCTGATCGCCAATCCGAAGGGCGGCTCCGGGAAATCGACGCTCGCTGTCAACCTCGCGGGTTACTTCGCTTCGCGCGGGCACGGCGTGATGCTCGGCGACGCCGACCGCCAGCAATCTTCGCGCGACTGGCTGGGACTGCGTCCGTCGCTGCTCCCGAAAATCCACGCGGCGGTCATCGGGAAGGACGCGCGAATCCGCGCGCCCGAAGGGACGACGCGCGTCGTCCTCGACACGCCCGCGGGTCTGCGCGGCAAGGCGCTCGAAAGCATTCTGAAACGCATTGACCGCGTCGTCGTCCCGGTTCAGCCGTCGATCTTCGACATTCTCGCGGCGCGCGGTTTCATCGAAACGCTGATGGAAGAAAAAGCCGTCCGCAAGGAAAAAGTCTTCATCGCCGTCGTCGGAATGCGCGTCGACGCCCGGACGCGCGCGGCTGCCGAACTCGAACGCTTTCTCGAATCCTGCGGCCTGCCCGTCCTCACGTATTTGAGAGATACGCAGCTTTACGTGCAGACCGCCGCCAACGGAATGACGATTTTCGACCTTTCGTTCTCGCGCGCGGAAAAGGACCTGGAGCAGTGGGCGCCGCTCCTCGAGTGGGTGGAAGCCTGAGATCAGGTATCAGGAATCAGATGACAGGGATCAGATGAAAACCGATCGGTATTTTGTTGATTCTCTCCGGCGGCAACGCCGCCGCTAACTGATCTGATTCCTGATACCTGATTCCTGATACCTGAAATGGTTTGCGCTTCGCGCAAGCGAAACCTTGGGCATCGCTGCGCTCACCCCAACCTATACCTCTGATTGAAAATCCCCGCTTACGCGTTTAGAATGTTCCCTTCGGGGTCGAATACGCGTGTATGCATAAAAATCACTATCAGCTCCTCGGCCTGAGGGAGAGCGCGACGCAGGAGGAGGTCAAGGCGGCGCATGACAGGGCGTTGCGGCGCTTCGTCCGGCACCACAAGGAGGGGCAGCCGCTTTCGCAGGAAGACTTCGATGCGATGGAGGAAGCCTACGCCGTATTGCGCGAACCCGTCCGAAGAGCCGTGTACGACCGGGAACTCTTCGGCGCACCCTCCCCCGTCGCGCGGCAAGCTCTTCCGAACGCGACTTTCCCCGACGGGCGGGGCATTCCGGGCGGTGGCGACGGCGAAATCGCGCCGCGCGACCCCCTCTGGGAAGCGCGATCGAAAGAGCCGGTCAGCTACGCTTTCGAGTTCACGGGGTCCGGTGGCGAATACTTCCGCATCTGGATCTTCAACCTCGTCCTCAGCATTCTCACGCTGGGAATCTATTCGGCGTGGGCGAAGGTGCGCCGCGAGCAGTATTTCCACCGCAATACGCTTCTCGACGGCAGCGGCTTCGACTACCACGGCAGACCGACCGCGATCCTCAAGGGGCGCATCATCGCTTACGGTCTCTTCCTCACGCTCAGCGTGGTGGAAAATTTTTTCCCTTTTTTCTACCCGCTTGCCTTGCTTGCGGCGTCTCCGATCGTCCCGTGGCTGCTCGTCCGTTCCTTCGGTTTCCGGGCGCGCAATACTTCGTATCGCGGGCTGCGTTTCAATTTCCACGGCACGTATATGCAGTGCGTGATCACCTTCCTGCCCTACCTTCTGCTTTTCCTCGCCGTCATCCTACTCTTCTGGCATAAAATGCGCGGCGGCAGCCGAGGATATTCCTTTGGGATGCAAATCCTGATGGCGCTGACTCTGCCTCTCGTCCTCGCGCTGGTATTCCCGGCGATCTTCGGCAGCTTCAAGCGATTCCAGATCAACAACCTCTTGTTCGGTCGGTCACGCTTCAAGTGCGCGGCGGGCTTCGGCGGGTTTTACGCGATCTTCCTGCGCACGGTGCTGACGAGCTTGGCATCTATCGTTCTCTTCTTTCTCTTTGCCACCGTGGCGTCTCGATTGTTGCCGAAAGGTATTCTTTTCTCGGTTATCATGATGTTGTTGCTTCTTGCGACCCAAATCGCAACCCTCGCTTATTTTCAGTCGCGCGCCGCAAATTTCGTATGGGACCATACGACGCTCGACAGACGCCAATTCGTCAGTACGCAGGCTTTCAAGGAACTGTTCGCGATCCTCGTCTCCAACGGACTTCTCACGCTGTTGTCCCTAGGGCTTTACTGGCCGTGGGCCAAGGTCAAGCTCGCCGCTTACCGCGCGCGGAACACCGTGCTCGTCGCCGAGGGCGGCCTCGACAACTTCGTCGGGAAGGTTTCCGAAGAAACGCGCGCCGCAGGTGAAGAAATTCTCGACGTTTTCGACTTCGATATTGCGTTATGATTTTCAGAAGACAGGAAACAGGAGACAGATGTCGGGAGACAGAGAATTCTTGCGGCCTTCGGCCGCAGAAGAGACAACAAAATACCGATCGGTTTCCATCTGTCTCCTGTCTCCCGTCTCCTGATTCCTGATACCTGATATGCGCCTGCGGAATCGTTGGGCATCGCTGCGCTCACCCCAACCTATACCTCTGATTGAAAAACTCCGCTTACGCGTTTAGAATGTTCCTTTCGGGGTCGAATACACGCGGATGCAAAAAAATCACTATCAGCTCCTCGGTCTGAGGGACGGCGCGATGCAGGTGGAAGTCGACGCGGCGCACGACAGGGCGTTGCGGCGCTTCGTTGCGCACCACAAGGAGGGGCGACCATTTCCCAAGGAAGACTTCGACGCAATGCAGGAGGCTTATGCCGTCCTGCGCGACCCCGACCGAAAAGCAGCGTACGACCATGCGCTTTTCGGCACACCTTCGCCGGACGCCTTTCCAGACGCAAGCGCCCCGACCGCGCCGCGCGACGCCCTTTCCGAAACGCGATCGAAAACGCCGGACACATACGCTTTTGAATTCATGGGTTCGGGTGGCGAGTACTTCCGCATCTGGATCCTCAACCTCGTCCTCAGCATTCTCACGCTGGGAATCTATTCGGCGTGGGCGAAAGTGCGGCGCGAGCAGTATTTCCACCGCAATACGCTCCTCGACGGCAGCGGTTTCGACTACTACGGCAGGCCGACCGCGATCCTCAAGGGGCGCCTCATCGCCTACGGCATCTTCTTCGCGCTCAGCGCGGTCGATACTTTTTCCCCTTTATACTACCCGCCCGCCTTGCTCGTGGTGTCTCCGATCTTCCCATGGCTGCTCGTGCGTTCTTTCGCTTTCCGCGCGCGCAATACTTCGTATCGTGGGCTGCGACTCAATTTCCACAGCACGTATCGGGAATGCCTGATGACCTTCCTGCCCTACCTCGTTCTTTTCGTCGGCGCCGTATTCCTTGCGTACCATGGGACGAACGAGATGATAAGCGCCGGACAGGCGAGTGATCCTTCGGGGCCGCAAGTGCTGATGATGGCGTCTCCCTTCCTCACGTTCGCGCTCATGTTTCCTGCGTTGTATTGCGATCTCAAACGTTTTCAGCTCAATAATCTTTCGTTCGGCGATTCGCGTTTCAAAACCGGGATACGGGCGCGCGCGTTTTACGGAATTTTTTTTCGCACGACTCTGATTCTCGTCGTCTTCTGCATCCCCCTCGCGCTCTGGATCGCTGGCAACTACATGTACGTGCGTGAAGGGGGAGTATCTCCAAGCGAGGCGGGCCATATCCTCTTCTTCTTGTCCACTCCGACCTTGATGCTTCTCGTCTTCCATGCCAGCTTCCTCGCGTACTACCAGTCGCGCACGGCAAACTTCATGTGGAATAACACGACGCTCGATAGGCATTATTTCGTCAGCACGCAGACTTTCGGGGGGCTGCTCACGGTGATCGCGGTCAACACGTTTTTCACGCTGCTGACGCTGGGACTCTACTGGCCGTGGGCCAAGGTCAAACTTGCCGCGTACCGCGCACGGAACACCGTGCTCGTCGCCGAGGGCGGCCTCGACAACTTCGTCGGGAAGGTTTCCGAAGAGACGCGCGCCACCGGCGAGGAAATTCTCGACGTTTTCGACTTCGATATTGCGTTATGATTTTCAGAAGACAGGAAACAGGAGACAGATGTCGGGAGACAGAGAATTCTTGCGGCCTTCGGTCGGAGAAGAGACAACAAAACACCGATCGGGAACCCTTCCCCATCCCTCCCCTCCCTGACAAGGGAGGGACCGGGGTGGGTTTTGATACCTGGCCCCTGACATCTGATACCTGAAAGGAGCTACCCATGCGACATCTGAATACCGAACACAGATCACAAAGCAAGCGTAGCTTGCGCTCTGTCTCCCGTCCTCTGTCTCCTGTCTCCTGATATGGATGCCTTTTATTTCGACGGTCGGAGTTCGCGGCGCCATGTGGCGCACGTCGACGCCGAACCCGGTATCTTGCTTCTTCATACGTCGGCTGGAAAGCGGCGCGTCATTTTTTCCGAAGTGCTCGTCTCCGAACCCCAGGGGAAAGCGCCGCGAACGCTGCGATTCCCCGACGGCGACTATTGCGAAGTCCCGCAGAGCGCGGAACTCCTCGAACTGCTGAAAAAGCTCGGCCACCGCGATTCAACCGCCGTGCGTCTGCAAAGCCGCTGGCGATGGGCGCTTTTTTCGCTCGTCGGTGTTTGCCTGGCGGTGTGCGCCGCGTATCTCTGGGGTCTGCCGTGGGTCGCAAAAGTCGCCGCGCCGCACGTCCCCATCGTGGTGATGGAGAAGATTTCTGCAAGGTTTTTCGACGATTTCGACAAAAATATGCTCAAATCCTCCGGCCTGGACGCCGCGCGCCAAAAAGCGCTCGCCGATCGCTTCCGCGAAATCATCGCCGCCGACCCCGAACTCACGCCCGACCGGTCTTATCTGCGCCTTTACTTTCGAAACGCCGGCTTCATGGGGCCGAACGCTTTCACGCTCCCCGGTGGCCAGATCGTCATGCTCGACAAACTCGTCGAACTCTCCGAAAGCGACGATGAGTTGCTCGCCGTTCTCGCGCACGAACTCGGCCATTTTCACAAGCGTCACGGCGTCAGGATGCTGATCCAGTCTTCGGTCGTCGGTTTTGCCGCCGCGATCTATCTCGGCGACGTCTCGACCCTGGTCGCCGGTCTTTCCGCCGCGGTGCTCAACAGCAAATACTCGCGCGAAATGGAACTCGAAGCCGACGACTACGCGGCCGCCGTGCTGCGCCGCGAGGGGCTGTCGCCCTTGCTGCTCGTCAGCGCGCTCGAAAAACTCGAAAAAGCGCACCGCAAAAGCGTTTGCGGTTCCGAAGAAAAGCAGTGTGAGAGCGAGAACAAAAAGCGATCCTTCGACTGGTTTTCCTCGCACCCGGAGACCGGCGAGCGCATCCGGCGATTGAGAAATCAGAAGACAGAGGACTGAAGACAGAAGACAGAGCGCTCGCTGACGCTCGCTTCGTGATCAGTTTTCAGTATTCTGTTGTCGCATGACTTCCTCCTTCTGATTACTGATGCCTACACAAAGGCCGAAGGCCGCTCTGTCCTCTGTCCTCTGTCCTCTGTCCTCAGTCCTCAGTCCTCAGTCCTCAGTCTTCTGTCTCCTGAACCATACCGCCCCGGAAACGTTGTGGCTCTCACTCCGTTCAGCCCAAGCTATAGCGTCTCCGCTCCGTCTTCGGCGGTATAGGTTGGGCTGAGGAACGAGAGCCACAACGTTCCGCAGGCGCATCACTGAATACTGAAAACAGATCACAATTCTGTCCTCAGTCTTCTGTCTTCAGTCTTCTGAACTCTGTTTCGCGGTAAACTGCCGCCTTCCGAACCGGATTGGCCGGCCTTTTTTCGGAGGAAAGACATGAATGCGACGAACGACACCTTCGACCTTCCCGAAGACGCATCAAGCGTAGCGCCCAGCGAAATACCTCCGAACGCGACGGTCGAATGCGCTTTCGAGTTCACGGGTTCGGGCGGTGAATACTTCCGCATCTGGATCCTCAACCTCATCCTCAGCATCATCACGCTGGGGATTTATTCGGCGTGGGCGAAGGTGCGGCGCGAGCAGTACTTCCATCGAAACACGCTCCTCGACGGCAGCGGTTTCGACTACCACGGGAAGGCGATCGCGATCCTCAAGGGGCGCCTCATCGCCTACGGCCTTCTCGTCGTGCTCGGCCTCCTGAAGAATTTCCTTCCTTCGTTTTACATCTACGCCTTGATCGCCGTCGCGCCGATCGCACCGTGGCTGCTCGTCCGTTCTTTCTCCTTTCGCGCGCGGAACATTTCGTATCGCGGCCTGCACTTCAATTTCCACAGCACCTACCGCGAGTGCCTGATGACTTTCCTGCCCTATATCATTCTTTTCGTCGGCACCGCATTCCTTGCGAATTACGCGACGAACGAGTTCATAAGTACCGGGGGAATGGATTTTACGACGGCGCAACTCTGGATGATGCTCTCCCCCACGATCGCGTTCGCGCTCGCGTTTCCGGCGATGTATTGCGCTCTCAAGCGCTTTCAACTCAATAATCTTTCGTTCGGCGATTCGCTTTTCAAAACGAAGATCTGGCCGCGCGCCTTTTACGCGATTTTTCTTCGCGCGGCCCTGATCTTGATCGTTTTCATGCTCATCCTCACTTTCTGCTTCGTTCCCTTTTTCATCAGTGTGATGGGAGGAGCCAAGCCTGAAGGCGGGGCAATCTTTCTTATCTTCACGCTCACCATGATGTTGTGGTATCTCGTCTTCCTGTCCATCTTCCTCGCGTACTACCAGTCGCGCACGGCGAACTTCGTCTGGAACAACACGGCGCTCGACAGGCATTGCTTCGTCAGCACGCAGACCTTCAAGGGACTGTTCGCGCTGACCGCGGTCAATTGGCTGTTCACGCTGCTGACGCTGGGGCTTTACTGGCCGTGGGCAAAAGTCCGCCTCGCCGCGTACCGCGCGCGGAATACCCTGCTCGTCACCGAGGGCGGACTCGACGACTTCGTCGGCAAGGTCTCCGAGGAGACACGCGCGACGGGTGAGGAAATCCTCGACGCCTTCGACTTCGACATTTCGCTCTAGGAGCAAAAGCGCCCACGATGAACGACACCCCCGACCTCTTCGACGATTTACCGCTCACGAACGACACCCCCAAGGCCACCGACGACGACGACAGCATCCTCCTGCACGAATCGGCCGAGCGCGACTACCTCGAATACGCGATCGCCGTCGTCAAGGGGCGCGCGCTGCCGGATGTGCGCGACGGGCAGAAACCCGTACAGCGCCGCGTACTTTACGCGATGCGCGAACTCGGCCTCTCGGCGGGTGCGAAACCTGTGAAATCGGCGCGCGTCGTCGGCGACGTCATCGGTAAATTCCACCCGCACGGCGACGTGTCGGCGTACGACGCGATGGTGCGGATCGCGCAGGATTTTTCGCTGCGCTACCCGCTCGTCGACGGTCAGGGGAACTTCGGTTCGCGCGACGGCGACAACGCGGCGGCGATGCGCTATACCGAGGCGCGCTTGAAACCGATCGCCGAACTTCTGCTCAACGAAATCGACGAGGGGACGGTCGATTTTCGCTCCAATTACGACGGCGCGTTCGACGAGCCGGCCTTTTTGCCCGCGCGCCTGCCCTTTAGCTTGCTGAACGGCGCGTCGGGAATCGCCGTCGGCATGGCGACCGAAATCCCGCCGCACAACCTGGGCGAGGTCGCGCGCGCCGCCGCCGCGCTCGTCGAAAATCCCGACCTCTCTTTGGAAGAACTCCTCCGCTTCATTCCGGGGCCGGATTACCCCGGAGGCGGGCAGATCATTTCGCAGGCGTCCGAGATCGCCGCCGCGTACGAGACCGGGCGCGGCAGTCTGCGCGTTCGCGCGCGCTACGCGTTCGAAGAAATGGCGCGCGGCGCGTGGCAGCTCGTCGTCAGCGCGCTGCCGCCGGGAGTCTCGGCGGCGCGCGTTCTCTCCGAAATCGGCGCGATTCTGAACCCTCAGCTTCGATCGGGGAAAAAAAGCGCCGAGCAATCGGCGGCGCAGCTCAAAGCGCTCTTCGCGTCGCAGGTCGAGCGCGCGCGCGACGAATCCGACAAGGACGAAGCCGTGCGCCTCGTCTTCGAACCGCTGAATTCGCGCATCGACCGCGAAGAATTCGCCGCGATGCTGCTCGCGCATACGAGCCTCGAAATCAACGCGCCGATCAACCTCGTCGCCGTCGGAATCGACGGTCGACCTTGCCAGAAAACGCTGCGCGAAACGCTCGACGAGTGGCGCCGCTTCCGGATCGAGACGGTACGCCGCCGTAGCGCGCACCGCCTCGCGCGCACCGACGACCGCATCCACATCAACGAAGGCCGCCACATCGTCTTTCTGCATATCGACGAGGTCATCCGCATCATCCGCGCGTCGGACGAACCCAAGCCGCGCCTCATCGAGCGCTTCGGGCTTTCCGAACGTCAGGCCGAAGACATCCTCGAAATCCGCTTGCGCCAGTTGGCGCGGCTCGAAGGCTTTCGGATCGAGCAGGAGCTTCAGAAGCTGCGCGCCGAAAAAGCCGAACTCGAAAAACTCCTCGCGAGCGAGTCGCGCCTCTCCCGGCTCGTCGTGCGCGAAATCGAAGCCGACGCGGCGAAATACGCCGACGCGCGACGGACGCTCATCGAACCCGCTTCGACGATCACGCGCCAGGAAGCCGCGACGGTCGCGGACGAGGCGGTCACACTGATCGTCTCGGCGAAGGGCTGGGCGCGCGCGCGTCAGGGACACGCGATCAAGCTCGACAGCGTCGCGTACAAGGACGGCGATTCTCCGGGTTCGGCGTGGGAATGCCGCTCGATAGACGCGCTCGTGATCCTCTCGACCGAAGGGCGCGCCTTTACCGTGCCGGTCGCCGCGCTCCCAGACGGTCGGGGTCTCGGCGCGCCGCTCGCGTCCTTCGTCGATCTGGGCGGCGGAAAGATCGCGCACGTCTTCACGGGAAAACCCGAAGACGAGTGGCTGATCGCCAAGTCTTCGGGTTACGGCTTCGTCTGCGCTTTCGGCGACCTGCTTTCGCGCCAAAAGAGCGGGAAAACCTTCCTGACGGTCGAGGACGGCGCTTTTATCCTCCCGCCTTCGCGCGTCGACGGAAAAGACCACGTCGCCGCGCTCTCCGGCGACGGTCGCCTGCTCGTCTTCCCGCTCGAACAGATGAAACGGCTTTCCGGCGGCAAGGGCGTACAGATCATCGGCTTGAAGGCCGGGGAAACGCTCGTATCGGCGATCGCCGTCCAGGGCGCGACGGTACGCATCGAAGGAAAGCGCCGCAAACACCCGAAAGAAATCCTGTCCGAAGCCCGACATCTCGGACAACGCGCGCGCCGTGGCGCCACGGTCGGCCCGCTCGACGAGGTGAGTATCAGAGGACAGAAGACAGAGGACAGAGGACTGAACGGCCTTCGGCCTCTGTAGTCAGTAATCTGTATTCTGATGTTGGGCTTCACTTCGTTCAGCCCAACCTATAGGAGCGTCCCCCGCGACATCTGAATACTGAAAACTGATCACGAAGCGAGCGTCAGCGAGCGCTCTGTCTTCTGTCCTCAGTCTTCTGTCCTCTGTCAATCATTCGCGGTTTCTGAACGCGGGGAGCATAACCTTCAGATACATCCCCAAAAGCCGCAGGCCGAAGGCAGTACCCATCCCGATCCAGCCCGCCGCGACGTGCCCGCCGCCGAGCACTTCCTGGACGACGATGTACGCGACCGCGCCGAAAAACGACGCGGCGGCGTAAAGGTAGCCCGGCAGGAAAACGAGCGGGATCATGTTGCAGAAGATGTCGCGGACGACGCCGCCGAAGGTCGCCGTCACGACGCCCATCATGACGGCGACGAACCACGGGACGCGCATGTCGAGCGCGACTTGCGCGCCGACGACGGTAAAGAGCGCGAGTCCGATTGCGTCGGGAATCACGAAGAGCCGCGCCGGCAAGTAAACGGCGCGCGCGACGAAGAAGGTCACGAGCGCACCGAGAAACGCGGTGTAGAGGTAAGACGGGTCGACGACCCAGAAGATCGGGCGGCTGAGAAGAAGGTCGCGCGCGGTCCCGCCGCCGAGCGCCGTCGCAAGCCCGACGACCGTCACGCCGACGATGTCCATCCGCCGCGCGCCCGCTTCGAGCGTCCCCGAAACGGCACTGACCGCGACCGCGGCGATTCCGGCCCAGTACATGAAGTCGCTCAGGTTCGGGAAATTCAGTTCCGACAAATACAATCGCTTCTCTCGTCCAAAATTGCGCTTCGGGGCATTTTACAGAAGACAGAAGACTGAGGACAGATGACAGAGCGCTCACTGCGTTCGCTCCGTGGTCTGTCTTCAGTATTCAGATGTCGCGTAGGATACTCCTTCAGACTACTGAACCCTGATTACAAAGGCCGCAGGCCGTCCTGTCATCTGTCCTCTGTCATCTGTCCTCTGATCCTCACTCCACCGTGACCGACTTGGCGAGGTTTCTCGGCTTGTCGACGTCGGCGCCGCGCGCGAGCGCGGTGTGGTACGCGAGAAGTTGCAGGGGAACGACGTGCAGCAGCGCCGAGAGTTGCCCGTAGTGTTCGGGGAGGTGGATGAGGTGGACGTTGTCCGACGCGGGGATGCTGCTGTCGCGGTCGGCGAAGACGTAAAGCTCGCCGCCGCGCGCGCGGACTTCCTGGAGGTTCGATTTGAGCTTTTCGAGCAGGAAGTCGTTCGGCGCGACGGCGACGACGGGCATCTCGCGGTCGACGAGCGCGAGCGGCCCGTGCTTCAATTCGCCCGCCGCGTAGGCTTCGGCGTGAATGTAGGTGATTTCCTTGAGCTTGAGCGCGCCTTCCATCGCGATCGGGTAGTGCCGACCACGCCCCAGGAAGAGTACGTGCTGCTTAGTCGCAAAGCCTTCGGCCCATCGCCGGATTTCTTCTTCGAGTTCGAGCACTCTGGAAACGGCGACCGGAAGGTGGCGCATCGACTGGAGCGCGACCGCTTCGTCGGCATTGGAAAGCCTCCCGCGTTGCTTCGCCAGGATCAGCGTCAGGAGGTAGAGCGCGGCGAGTTGCGTCGTGAAGGCTTTCGTCGATGCGACGCCGATTTCCGGTCCGGCGCGCGTGATGAAGCGCAGGGCGTTTTCCCGGACGAGCGAAGATTCGGGTACGTTGCAGACGCAGAGCGTCTTGTTCATTCCGAGCGTTTTCGCGTGGCGGAGCGCGGCGAGCGTGTCGGCGGTTTCGCCCGACTGCGAGAGCGTGATGACGAGGGTTTCCGCGTCGGGGACGGAATCTCGGTAGCGGTATTCGCTCGCCATCTCGACGACGCACGGGAGTTTCGCCATCGACTCGAACCAGTAGCGCGCGACGAGTCCGGCGTGGTAGCTCGTTCCGCACGCGAGGATCAGCGCTTGCCGGACGCCGCTCAGGGTCTTCTCCGCCTCGGCGCCGAAAAGCCCCGGCTGGACGCTCCCCGCCACTTCGAGCATTTCGAGCGTATTCGAGAGCGCGGCGGGCTGCTCGAAGATTTCCTTCTGCATATAGTGACGGTACGCGCCGAGTTGAATCGCCTCCCCGGAGAGTTGCGACTCGATTTCGTCGCGGACGACCGGCGTCCCGTCGAAGCGCGCGATGGAAACGCTTTCCCGCGAAATTTCGGCGCAATCGCCGTTTTCGAGGTAGATCACACGGCGTGTGACCTGCAAGAGCGCCGAGACGTCGGAGGCCGCGTAGTTTCCGTTTTCGCCGATGCCGATCAGGAGCGGCGCGCCTTCGCGCGCGACGACGATCGAGGACGGCGCCGTGTCGCAGAGAATCGCGAGCGCGAAAGCGCCGCGCAACTGCGCGATCGCACGGCATGCCGCCGCGAAAAAGTCCGGCTCGTTTTTCAGTTCGGAGGCGATCAGGTGGCCGACGACTTCGGTGTCGGTATCCGAAACGAAGATGAAGCCTTCTTTCTTCAGGCGGTCGCGGAGTTCTTCATGATTTTCTATGATTCCGTTATGGACGACGGCGATTCCGCCCGAGACGTGCGGGTGCGCGTTGCGCTCGCAGGGAACACCGTGCGTCGCCCACCGCGTATGCGCGATCCCGGTAGGCCCGGAAACGCGCGCCGCGTCGACTTCGGCTTCGAGTTCGGCGACGCGCCCGACCGCGCGCAGGCAGTGCAGGCCGTGTCCGCTCGTGAGCGCGATCCCCGCCGAATCGTAGCCACGGTATTCGAGCCGACGCAGCCCTTCGAGAAGGACGGGGACGACGTCGCCGTCCGATGCCGCCGCGACGATTCCGCACATCGCTCAATCCTCCTTCTTGGTCGGCCGTTTCCACGCGGCGACGAACGAAGCCTTCGCCCGTGTGACGGCGAGCGCGCCCGCCGGAACGTCGCGCGTCAGCGTCGTCCCTGCACCGAGCGTCGCACCCTGGCCGACGCGGACGGGCGCGACGAGTTGAGAATCCGACCCGATGAACGCGTCGTCTTCGATGACGGTCTGGAATTTGTTCGCGCCGTCGTAATTGCAGGTGATCGTCCCGGCGCCGATATTGACCCGGCGCCCAATGATCGCGTCGCCGATGTAGGCGAGGTGGTTGGCCTTCGAGCCGGCGTCGACGCGGCTTTTTTTGATTTCGACGAAATTGCCGACGTGGACTTTCTCTTTGAGTTCCGTACCGGGACGCAGGCGGGCGTAAGGGCCGATCGAGGCTTCCGCGCCGACGCTCGCGCCGTCAATGTGCGTGAAGGCCGCAATACGCGAGCCGGCGCCGATCGTCGCGTCGCGGAGGAAGCAATTCGGGCCAACCTCGACGTCGTCGCCGAGTTCGACCGCGCCTTCGAATACGTTGTTGACGTCGATGAAGACGCCGCGCCCGCAGTGCAGTTCTCCGCGCACGTCGATCCGCGCCGGGTCGGCAAGCCGGACGCCCCGCGCCATCAGGTCTTCCGCGCTCGCGCGCTGGACGATACGTTCGAGCGTGGCGAGTTCCTTCGGGCTGTTGACACCGAGGACTTCGCATTCGCACTCCGCTTGTACCGTGCGAACCGGAAAACCTTCTTCGACCGCGAGCGCGACGATGTCGGTCAGGTAGTATTCTTTCTGCGCGTTGTCGTTCGACAGGCGCGCGAGCCAGTCGCCGAGCCGCACCTCGGGAATCGCCATGATCCCGGTGTTCGCTTCGCGCACGCGGCGCTCGTCTTCGCTCGCGTCCTTTTGTTCGACGATGCGAAGAATTTTGCCGTGTCCGTCGCGCAGAATCCGCCCGTAACCCGTCGGGTCGGAAAGCTCGACCGTCAGGACCGCGAGCGCGCCGTGCGCGGCTTCGACGAGTTTTTCCAGCGTCTCCACACGGATCAGCGGGACGTCGCCAAAGAGCACGAGCGCGATTCCGTCTCGCTCAAGGTGGGGCATCGCCTGGAGGAGCGCGTGCCCCGTCCCCGACTGCGTCTCCTGAAGAACCCACGAGAAGTCGGACGCGCCGACCGCGCGGCGGACAGCGTCGCCGCCGTGACCGTGGACGACGCAGACGCTCCGGGGGGAGAGACTTTTCGCCGCGCGGATCGCGTACGAGACGAGCGGCTTTCCCGCGAGGGGGGTGAGTACCTTGGGAAGCGGGGAATTCATCCGCTTTCCCTGGCCGGCGGCGAGGATGACGACGTCGAGGCCGTCGCCGGCGCGCGTTTCAGCTTTCTTTTTGGCTTGAGAGAATGTCATCGAGGGTTTGTCTGTTTTTGGGCGAAACGTACCAGTGCAGGATATTTTTATCGTCTATGCGCGTCTCGATGATCCCCTGGTTCTTGAGAACGGTCAGCCGCGCACTGATGAAGTCGCGCGACAAACCGGTTTTTTCGGTCAGAGCTGAAATATTGCCGCAGACGAAAGAATCTTCGGACAGGACGCGCACGATCGAGATGTCGTTGAGCGTCAGCGATTCGATGGTTTTTTCGGGCTTGGGCGGCTGCTGGGGAAAGGGGGGCGAGGCGGGAGGTGGATTCAGCGAGTTCGGTGGATTCGGGACTTGCGCCGAGGCGTCGGCGTCGCCTTTCGTTCCAAAGAGCGATTCCGGCGCGGCGGGATCGACCGGGTCCAGCGCGCGCAGGGATACCGGTACTTCGGACGATTCGCCGGTCGGCGAATTCTCCGCGATCTTCTTCGAGGCGAAGAGCTTGGCGACGACGGCTTCAAAAAAGCGGCGCGACAGAAGAACATACACCAGACAAAAACCCGAAAAAATGAAAAAGCTGATCGGGTGCGTTCGTCCGGCATCCATCAAATTGCTCGAAAGCATGTTCAGAAAGAGCGGAACGGTCAGCGCCGAAAAAACGCCGAGCGTCAGGTACTTTATCCAGCTTCTCAAAGAAGCGTCTTCGCTCTGCTCGCTCAGGTAGTAGTTGACCGCCCCGCCGAGAATTCCCGCTGCGAGCATGATCAGAAGAAGGACGAGCATATAACCGTCGATCGCGCTCGACGGCGTGCTCATTTGCAACGATTTCTGCAGTTCCAGATTCATCCCGGCCTCCCTTTAGCCAAGCCCGCATTATGCCATGGAAGTTCATCGAACGGGAAGCGCGGCGGCGCCCCCGTTCGCCGGGAAACTTCGCGCGTCAAACCAGCGGCAAAAGGCTCGCCCCCATCAAAAACGCGTCGACCGCCCGCGCGCATTGGCGCCCTTCGCGAATCGCCCAAACGACGAGCGATTGCCCACGGCGCGTGTCGCCCGCCGCGAAAACCTTTTCGACATTCGTCGCGTAATCGTCGGCCGTCGCCTTCGCGTTCCCGCGCGCGTCCTTTTCGACACCGAAAGCGTCGAGCAGGCCGCTGGCGGGGGAAAGAAAGCCCATCGCCAAGAGGACAAGGTCGGCGCGGTAGATTTTTTCGCTGCCGGGAATCTCGGTCATCTTGCCGCCCTTCCAGTCGATCGCGACGGTCTTCAAGGCCTTGAGGACGCCGTTTTCCCCGATGAACTCCTTCGTCGAAATCGAGAAAACCCGATCGACGTCCCCTTCCAGATGCGAGGTCGAGGTGCGGAATTTCATCGGCCAATACGGCCAGGTCATCGCCCTGTCCTCGGATTCGGGCGGACGCGGCATCACTTCGAATTGCGTCACCGACGCCGCGCCGTGCCGAAAGCTCGTTCCGACGCAGTCGGCGCCCGTATCGCCGCCACCGATGACGATCACGTGTTTTCCTTTCGCGCTGACCGGGTTGGTCGCTCCGCCGCGGACTTCTTTCGTCTGCGGAATCAGGAATTCGAGCGCGAAGTAGGTTCCCTCGATGTCGCGTCCCGGCGCCGGCAGGTCGCGCGGAATTTCCGAACCCGCCGCGAGAACGACGGCGTCGAACGAAGCCTGGATATCTTTCGCCGAAACAAATTCGGTCGCGTCGTTGGCGACGACGGACGGCAAATCGTCGGCACCGACGAGGACGCGCGTGCGAAAAACGACGCCTTCGTCGCGCATCTGTTCGACGCGGCGGTCGATGAGCGACTTGTCGAGTTTGAAGTTCGGGATGCCGTAGCGCATCAGCCCGCCCGGAGCGTCGTTTTTTTCGAACACTGTCACGTCGTGGCCGGCGCGCGCCAGTTGCTGCGCGGCCGCGAGACCCGCCGGACCGGAACCGACGACGGCGACTTTTTTCCCCGTCTTCGCCACGGGCGGCTTCGGGGCGACCCAGGCGTTTTCCCAGCCCTTGTCGATGACCGCGCGTTCAACCGACTTGATTCCGACCGCGTCGCCGTTGACGTTGATCGAGCACGCGGCTTCGCAGATCGCGGGACAGACGCGCCCGGTAAATTCGGGAAAATTGTTCGTCGAGTGCAAGACGCTCAGCGCGCGCTCCCAATCGGCGCGGTAGACGAGGTCGTTCCAGTCCGGGACGACGTTGTTGAGCGGGCACGCGTTGCTGCAGAACGGCGTCCCGCAGTCCATGCAGCGCGCGGCCTGGATCGCGGCCTGCTCGTCGCTCAAGGTCGCCGTGAACTCGCGGTAGTGCTTGACCCGCGCATCGGGCGCCTCATAGTCTTCCGAAAGACGCGCGTATTCCATGAAGCCTGTCGGTTTTCCCATTTATGCGGCCTCCCGTTGTTTTTTCGACTTTGCGGCGATTTCGTTCAGCGCGCGACGATATTCGTGAGGCATGATCTTGACGAAGCGCGTTCGGCTTGTCGTCCATTCGTCCAGAATCTTTCGCGCGCGGCGGCTTCCCGTGTATTTGGCGTGTTTTTCGAGCAATTCTTTCAGCAGGGACTCGTCGACGCGTCCCAGATGGCGGACGGCGGCGCGCGCCTCGTCGCCGGGATGCGCGGCTGCGTCTTCTTCGGTCTCGATCGCTTCGAGCGCCACCTGCGCCGTATTGCAGCGCGTCACGAAGCTCGCGTCGTCGTCGTAGACGTAGGCGACTCCGCCCGACATGCCGGCGGAAAAGTTCCGCCCGGTCATTCCGAGGACGACGACGGTTCCGCCCGTCATGTATTCGCAACCGTGGTCGCCGACGCCTTCGACGACGGATGTCGCGCCCGAATTGCGAACGGCGAAGCGCTCGCCCGCGACGCCGGAAAAGAAGGCTTCGCCTTCGGTCGCGCCGTAGAGAACGGTATTCCCGACGATGATGTTCGAGAGCGCGTCACCGCGAAAATCCGGGTCGGGCCGGACGATCAGCCGGCCTCCCGACAAGCCCTTGCCGACGTAGTCGTTCCCCTCGCCCGTCAGGTCGAGCGTGACGCCGCGCGCGAGCATCGCGCCGAAACTCTGCCCCGCCGAGCCTTTGAAGACGATCCGGATCGTATCTTCGGGAAGTCCGGCGTGACCGTATTTTTTGGCGATTCTCCCGGAGAGCATCGCGCCGACGGTGCGGTTCGAGTTGATGATCGGCAGTTCGATGACAATCGGTGTCGCGCTTTCGATCGCGGGTCCGACGAGTTCGACGATCCGGTTGTCGAGCGCCTTCTCCAGCCCGTGATCCTGCGTTTCGCAATGGTATTCCGCGTCTTCGGGAGAGATTTTTTCGGCGCGGCGGAAAATACCGCTGTAATCGAGCCCCCTGGCTTTCCAGTGCTCGATTCCCTTTTTCGTGTCGAGGAGGTCGGAACGCCCGATCAGCTCGTCGAAGCGGCGGATGCCGAGTTGTGCCATCAGTTCGCGCGCTTCTTCGGCGACGAAGAAGAAATAGTTAACGAGGTGTTCGGGCAAGCCCGCGAACCGGCGGCGCAGGACGGGGTCTTGCGTGGCGACGCCGACCGGGCAGGTGTTCAGGTGGCACTTCCTCATCATGATGCAGCCCTGGACGACGAGCGGCGCCGTCGAAAAACCGAATTCGTCGGCGCCGAGCAGGGCACCGATCACGACATCGCGCCCGGTCTTGATCTGACCGTCGACCTGGACGCGGACGCGCCCGCGCAAACGGTTGAGGACGAGCGTCTGCTGCGTTTCGGCAAGGCCGAGTTCCCACGGCGAACCGGCGTATTTGATCGACGAGAGCGGGCTCGCGCCGGTTCCGCCGTCGTGCCCGCTGATGAGAACGTGGTCGGCCTTCGCCTTGGTCACGCCGGCGGCGATCGTCCCGACGCCGACTTCGGAGACGAGTTTGACGCTGATCGCCGCGTCGGGATTCGAGTTTTTGAGGTCGTGGATCAGTTGCGCGAGGTCTTCGATCGAGTAGATATCGTGGTGCGGCGGCGGAGAGATCAGGATGACTCCGGGCACCGAGTGGCGAAGGAAGCCGATGTATTCGGAAACCTTGTGCCCCGGCAACTGCCCGCCTTCGCCGGGTTTGGCGCCCTGCGCCATCTTGATCTGAATCTGGTCGGCGTTCGACAGGTATTCGATCGTGACGCCGAAGCGCCCCGACGCGACCTGCTTGATCGCCGAACGCAGGCTGTCGCCTTCTTTCAAGGTGTAATCGCGTTCGATCCGCCCCTTGCCGACGATTTCCGAGACTTTCTGCCCTTCCCGAACGGGTTTGAAGCGTTCCGGGTCCTCGCCGCCTTCGCCGGTATTCGATTTTCCTCCGAGGCGGTTCATCGCGATCGCCATCGTCGTATGCGCCTCGGTCGAAATCGAGCCGAGCGACATCGCTCCGGTCGCAAAGCGTTTGACGATTTCCTTCGCGGGTTCGACTTCGTCGAGCGGGATCGCGGGTCCGGCGGGACGAATCTCGAAAAGCCCGCGCAGCGTCATGTGACGGCGGCTTTGGTCGTTGATGATCTTCGCGTATTCGCGGTAGGTCTCGGACTTTCCGGAACGCGCCGCGTGCTGGAGTTTCGCGATCGCGTCGGGCGTCCACATATGCTCTTCGCCGCGCGCGCGGAACGCGTACTCGCCGCCCGCGTCGAGGAAGTCGACGAGCACCGGGTCGGCGCTGAACGCGCGCGCGTGCATGCGAATCGCCTCGTCCATCACGGTGAAAACGTCGATACCGTCGACCTGCGACGCCGTCCCGGTGAAGTATTTATCGACCATCTTCCTCTGAAGGCCGACCGCTTCGAAAATCTGCGCGCCGGTATAAGACATATACGTCGAAATACCCATTTTCGACATGACTTTCAGCAAGCCCTTGCCGATCGCCTTGATGAAGTTCTTGATGTATTTTTCGCCGTCGGCGCCGCCGAGCTTCTGTAGCGTTTCGAGGGTCAAATAGGGGTGGACGGCTTCGGCGCCGTAGCCGGCGAGCACCGCGAAGTGGTGCGTCTCGCGGACGGCGCCGGATTCGACGACGAGGCCGACGCGCGTCCGCAGACCCTGCGTCACGAGGTATTGATGCACGGCGGACGTTGCGAGCAGCGCGGGGATCGCGACCTTGTCGCGGTCGAGATTGCGGTCCGAGACGATCAGGATGCTGCACCCGCGATGCACGGCGTCTTCGGCTTCGGCGCACAGCGACGCCAGACGCGCTTCGACGCCTTCCTTCCCCCACGCGCGCGGGTAGCAGAGGTCGAGTTCAGCCGACAGGAACTTCCCGTCGGTGAAGGCGGCGATCTGGCGGAGCTTCGCCATATCGGAAAACGTCAGGACGGGCTGCGTGACTTCCAGACGGTAGGGCGGGTTGATTTCGTTGATTCCCAGGAGGTTCGGCTTCGGCCCGATGAAGGAGACGAGCGACATCACGAGTTGTTCGCGGATCGGGTCGATCGGGGGATTCGTGACCTGCGCGAAAAGCTGGCGGAAATAGTTGAACAGCGATTTGCTCCTGTTCGACAGGACGGCGAGCGACGCGTCGTTGCCCATCGACCCCGTCGCTTCTTCGCCCGTTCTCGCCATCGGTTCCAGGACGAATTTGACATCCTCCTGCGTAAAACCGAAAGCCTTCTGGCGGTCGAGAAGCGACGCCGCGCATTGCGGCGCCCCGGCGTCTTCGGGTTCTGGAAGGCCGTCGAGCTTGATGTTGATCCGCGCGACCCAGTCCTGGAAGGGTTTTTGGCGCGAAAGCGATTCCTTCAATTCGGCGTCGTCGATGATCCGCCCCTGGTCGAGGTCAATCAGGAACATCTTTCCGGGCTGGAGACGCCATTTTTTGACGATGCGCTTTTCGGCGATCGGGAGGACGCCCGACTCCGACGACATGACGACGAGGTCGTCGTCGGTCACGAGGTAGCGCGCCGGACGCAGGCCGTTGCGGTCGAGCGTCGCGCCGATCTGGCGGCCGTCGGTAAAGGCGACGGCGGCGGGGCCGTCCCAAGGCTCCATCATCGCCGCGTGGTATTCGTAGAAGGCACGACGCTTTTCGTCCATCAGCGTATGCGATTCCCAGGCTTCGGGGATCAGGAGCATCATCGCGTGCGCGAGCGAATACCCGCCCATCGCCAGGAGTTCGAGCGCGTTGTCGAAAGACGCCGAATCCGACTGGTTCGGATAGATGAGCGGCCAGATCTTTTCGAGGTCCTTCCCCAAAAGCGGCGACATCGTCCCTTTTTCGCGCGCGCGCATCCAGTTGTAATTGCCGCGTAGCGTATTGATTTCGCCGTTGTGCGCGATCATCCTGAAAGGCTGCGCGAGCGGCCAGGTCGGGAATGTGTTCGTCGAAAAACGCTGGTGTACGAGCGCGAGCGCCGAAACGCAGCGCTCATCCTGAAGGTCGGTGTAATACTGCCCAACCTGCCCTGCGAGCAGCAAGCCCTTGTAGACGATCGTCCGCGCCGACATCGACGGTTGGTAGAACTCCTTGCTGTGCTCGAGACCGAGCGCGCGGATCGCGTTCGCCGCGCGGCGGCGGATGATGTAGAGCTTGCGTTCGAGCGCGTCGGTGACCATGACGTCGGCGCCGCGACCGACGAAGATCTGGCGCATGACGGGTTCGCGCGCGCGCACCGTCGGCGACATCGGCATATCGTGGTTGACGGGAACGTCGCGCCAGCCGAGGACGACTTGGCCTTCCGCGCGCGTCGCGCGTTCGATTTCTTCCTGACACGCGAGACGCGAAGCCGACTCCTTGGGCAGGAAGACCATCCCGACACCGTAATCCCCCGCGCGCGGGAGCGTCACGCCCCGTTCGGCCATGACGATACGAAAATACGCGTCGGGAATCTGTATCAGGATTCCCGCGCCGTCGCCCATCAGAGGGTCCGCGCCGACGGCACCCCGATGATTGAGGCTTTTCAGTATCTGCAAGCCCTGCTCGATGAGCGCGTGGCTTTTTTCTCCCTTGATGTGCGCGACGAATCCGACGCCGCAGGCGTCGTGCTCTCTTGCCGGGTGGTAGAGTCCCTGGGGTTCCGGTAAAGAAGAATCGATCACGTTAGACCCTCTATAGAATGGCAAGGAAGGTTTCCTTTTGCCGAACATCAAAAAAGCCGGCCGTGGCCAGCTCACGAAAACACGCGGGGAGTGTATAAGTATAACGCGAATCCGCGCGCCTTCAAGGGTTCTGAAGCCTCAGAACCCGTTTATTTCCCAAAACGCTTTAGCGACGCAGCCTCAGGGCGCCGCCTCAAGCGCGGAACGTCCTCGCTTCGAACACACGCGCGAGTTCGGACGGCGCGACGGCGTCGCTGACGAAGGCGTCCCCCAGCGCCTTCAACAGAACGAGACGGATTTTGCCGTCCTCGACTTTCTTGTCGCGCCGCATGAGTTCGACGAGATACTCCGCCTTGATCCCTTTGGGGCCGAAAACCGGCGTCCCCGCGCGCAAAAAGAGGTCCTCGACCCTTCTGAAATCGTCGTCGGAAATCCAGCCGGCGCGACGCGAGACCTCGGCTGCGAGGACACAGCCCGCCGAAACCGCTTCACCGTGCGACCAGACGCCGTAGCCCACGCCGGTTTCGATCGCGTGCGCGAACGTATGCCCCAGATTGAGAAGGACGCGTTCTCCGGCCTCGCGCTCGTCGGCGGCGACGATTTCGGCCTTGTTCAGGCACGCACGAAAAATCGCGTATTCGAGCGCGTCGGGGTCGCGTTTCAACAAATCGTCCAAGTGTATTTCGAGCCACTCGAGAAAAGCGAAGTCGCGTATCAGCGCGTATTTGACGACTTCCGCGAGACCCGAACGCAATTCCCTGTCGGGCAAGGTATCGAGGACGCCGGGATCGGCGACGACGACGCGCGGCTGGTAAAACGCGCCGATCATGTTCTTCCCGCCGGGATGATTGATCGCCGTCTTTCCGCCGACCGACGAGTCGACTTGCGCGAGCAGCGTCGTCGGAATCTGGACGAAGGGGACGCCGCGCTGATAGCACGCGGCTGCGAAGCCCGTCATGTCACCGACGACGCCGCCTCCGAGCGCCACCAACGGAGTCGAGCGTTCGCAGCGCGCTTCGAGCACTTCGTCGAAGATGCGGTTCAAGTTCCGCCAGTTCTTGTTCTCTTCGCCGTCGGGCAAAACGACCGCGACGGCTTCGACGCCGACGCGCGCGAGCGCGTCGGTCAAGCGCCGCAGATACAGCGGCGCGACAATGTCGTTCGTCACGACGGCGACGCGACCATGCGGAATGAAGGGCGCCAGAAGGTCGGCATCGTCCAGAAGCCCCCGTCCGATGTGGATCGGGTAGCTCCGGTCTCCGAGTCGAACGTTCAGGGTTTCCATCGATCCTCGATTCCCTCCTCGATCATGCGAAGGACGAACGCCGCCCTCATCCGCCCACTCTCGACGACGAGGTCGGCCACGTCGCGGTAAAGCGCGTCGCGCGCTTCAAAAAGCTCTTCGAGCTTCTTCAAGGGGTCAGGGCCTTTGAGCAAGGGGCGGCTTCTGTCGTGACGCAGGCGCTCGTAAAGCGAGATCGGCTGCGCGTTCAAATAGATCACAAAACCACTCGACTTCATGTTCGCGCGGTTTTCGGCGAGTAACACCGCGCCGCCGCCGGTCGAAATGACGGTTTCTTCGAGCGCGGAAAGTTCGGCGAGTGCGCGCGATTCGCGCTTGCGAAACCCCGCCTCGCCCTCGATCTCGAAAATCGTCGAAACGCAAACGCCGGTACGCGCCTCGATCTCGTGGTCGGAATCCTTGAAGTCAAGCCGCAGACGCTGCGCGAGGCTCCTTCCGAGAACGGTCTTACCCGCGCCCATCAGCCCGACGAGATAGATGTTTTTCTTTCCGGATTTTTCCACGCGGGCATTTTACCGCAAGCGCGCATCGATCGCTGAAACGAAAAAGCCGGCAGGGAAGCCGGCTTTCTCGTTGCGTAAGTTCCCGCTCCGCTCAGCGGATCGCCAGACTCTCGACAACGACCCTCGGCGTGATGAAGACGAGGAGTTCATTCTTACTGTCGTTCCACGTCCTGTCTTTGAACAGCCAACCCAGATACGGCAGATCGCCGAAAAAAGGAACCTTGTTCGTGGTCTGTCCGGTATCTTGCTTGAAAATCCCGCCGATCACGACCGTCCCGCCGTTCTCGATCAGGACTTCAGTCTGGACGTGCTGGGTGTTGATCGGAGTCATACCATTATACCGGTTACCCCAATCTGGAGTATCCTTGTTGATGTCGAGCGTCATCGTGATCTTCCCGTCGGGGGTGATCTGCGGCTTGACTTTCAGCGAGAGGTTGGCCTTCTTGAACATGACGCTCGTCGCACCCGAACTCGTCGCCTGCTGGAAAGGAATTTCGACGCCTTGCTCGATGATCGCCTCGGACTGGTTCGCCGTCATGACGCGCGGACTTGCGATGACCTTGCCGCGACCATCGGTTTCGATCGCCGCAATTTCCGCGCTAAGGTATTTTGAGAGGTTGCTGTTATACAGAGTCAAAGCAAAAGCACCACCGTTTGACAGGCGGCTTGCCCCCGGAAGGTTCGTACCACCGCCTTGCGAATAACCAGCGCCGTGAACCCTATTTATCGGCAATATGCCTTGTTTATCGACAGTTGACATCGGGTTATCCGGTTGATATATTACTCTGCCATCTTCCTCTGTCCGCTTGGTACCGCCCCAGCGAAGTCTCGTACCCAGTTCTCTGGAAAAATTATCCGTCGCTTCGACGATCCGCGCTTCAATCATGACCTGCCGGACCGGGATGTCGATCTTTTGGAGCAACATCCGGATTTTTTCGACGCGCTCGGGGACGTCGGTGACGAAGATCATGTTCGAACGCTCGTCGACGAGCGCGGTCCCGCGCTTCGAGAGGAGCGTCTGCCTCGGGTCGATCAGGACGCGGCGCAAGTCCGATCCCTTGACGTAATTCAACTGAAAGCCTTCGGTCACCATCGGCGCCAGCTCGCTGATCTGCGACTTGGCCTCGTATTCGAGCTTTTCCTTCGTATTGATCTCCTCCCTCGGCGCAATGAGAATGACGTTACCGTTCTTCCGCATGTCGAGACCCTTCTGGCGCATGATGATGTCGAGCGCCTGATCCCACGCGACGTCTTTCAGGACGAGCGTGATCGACCCCGAGACCGAGTCGCTGACGACCATGTTGATTCCGGTGAACTCGCCGATGACCTGCAGGAGGCGGCGCACGTCGACGTTCTGGAAGTTCAGCGACAGCTTCTCGCCCTGATACCCGCCGCGCGACCCCTGGACGAGTTTGTTCGGGTCCTCGACGATCGGCTTCACTTCGATGACGAACTGGTTTTCGGTCTGGTACGCGTTGTGTTCCCAGAGGCCGGACGACGCGACCGTCATCCGCGCGTTCGCGCCGTGCTGGACGGTGTTCACGCTCTGGATCGGCGTCGCGAAGTCGGTCACGTCGAGGCGTTTCCGCAAGCCATCGGGCACCGTCATCTTGATGAAGTCGACGACGAGGTTCTTGCCTTCCTGCCGCAAGTCGATCCCGGTATTCGGATTGCTGAGATCGACGGTGATCCGTCCTTCGCCGTCCTGCCCCCGGCGGAAGGAAATATCGAGAATGCTGTTATGCCCGATCGTCGAGCGCTCTCCGGGCGCGAAATGCTCGACGCGCTGCGCGACACCGCCCTTCCGGGAATCGGCTTCGACCGACGGCGACAGCGTGAGAAGCAAGGTCTTGCCCTCGATCGCGGTCTCGTAATTCATCGCGCGGTTGAGGTTCAGGACGAGGCGCGTCCGCTCGCCCACGGAGGCGATGTTGACGCTACGCAGATCGCCCTGATTATAGACCTGGTTCGTTTTTCCGAGGCCGTTCGTCGTACGATCGAAGTCGAGCGCGATCCGCGCCGGCATCGAAATGCTGAAGCCCGAAGGCGGCACCGTGAGCGCTTCCTTGAATCCGAGTCGCACGTTCAGCACGCCGCCTTGCTGGGCGACGCCGATCGTTTCGAGCGCATTCGGCGCGCCCACGTCGGGATCCTGCGCGCCCACCGACGAGAAGACCAGGAAAAGCCCGACAAACGCACCGAGCAAACCGTGTTTGAAATGTTTCATTTTCATCCCTCCTGTCCCTGCAATAGCAGCGTACTCTCTCGTTCGACCCAGTCGCCGGCGGCGTCCTGAACGACTTCGTTCAGCGTGATCACCGTCTCCTCTATCTTCGCGATGCTCCCGAAATTCTGCCCCATGTAGTTTCCGACCTTGACCTGATACAAAGAGGCATCCGCTTCGATAACGGCGTACGGGACCTTGTCTTTAACCATAATTCCGACGTATTTCAGCGATTCGAGCGGATACGATTCTAGCGGCTCCTTCGGCCGGTTATCCCTACCCGGATCGACGCCCCGACCGACCTTCTTTTCGCCGCCGATCCGGCTCGCGGAAAACGGATCGGGAAGATTCGTCCCCTCGTAGGTCGCCGATTCGTAGACATTGATCTGCGGTAGCGGCGTGACTTTCCCCTTGATGTCGCGCGTCGCCTCGACCATCCAGAGCCGCAGATCCTCGTGCTCGCCGCCGGAACACGCCGCCGTCAGCGCGCAAAAAACGACGATGCCGAGTCTTTTCATCGCCGTCCTCCCCGCCCCTGCGCGGCCCTTCTCCTGGCGGCGATTTCGTTGTCGTCGAGGTAGCGGTAGGTTTTCGTCACGGCTTCCATGACGAGGACGCCTTCCTTCTGCGGGACCTGGTTGATCGCGATATTACCGAGCGTCACGATCCGCGAGAGCTTCCCGATGTCCTCGGCGAACGCGCCGAAGTCGTGGTAGCTCCCCGTCACGCGCAAGGCGATCGGCAGTTCGGCGTAAAAATCCAGGACGTTTTCGTTCGTCGGTTTGAAGAGGTCGAATTGCAGGCCGCGCCCCATCCCCGACTGGTTGATTTCGATCAACAGCGATTCGATTTCGGATTTGCTCGGCAGTTGTTTCAGCAATACGCCGAAAGTGCGGTCCATCTCGGTCAGTTGCTGCATATACAGGTCGAGGTTGACCGCCTGCGTCTTGTTGGCAACGTACTGCTCCCTGAGTTTTGTTTCTTCCATTTTCTGGACTTCGAGGTTGTTCAAATGCTCGCTGAGGAGCAAAAACCACCCGAGCACCAAAACCACGACGAAAATCGCGGCGAGCACGCCAAATCGGGGAACTGCGGGCCACGCGCCGATATCCTTGGGGTCGAGGTTGCGGAAATCGTCACGAATCGATTCGAGACTGATCTGCGGGAGAGAAAGAGACGGCAAATTCATCTTCGGGTTCCTCTCTGAGGCGGGGGCGCGGGAGCGGCTGCGGATTTCATGTAGAAGTCCAGGTTGAATTCATTGACGCGGCGCCTGTCTACGGTGGAGGCCTTGACTTCGATGAGCTGCGGCCTTTCGAGCCAAGGCGACGCCTCGATGTTCCGCATCAGCGCCGAGACGCGCGCGGACGATTGCGCGAAGCCGTTCACCGACACCTTCGCGTCGGTTTGCTTGACCGAGCGGATGTAGATGCCTTCGGGCATCTGCTTGACGAGTTCGCTCAAAAGGTGGACCGCCCTCGAACGGTCGCGTTGTAACGATTCGATGATCTGCTTGCGGGAAAGAAGCGCCTGCGTTTGCTCGCGAAGGCGCTTGATCTGGTCGATTTGCTTGTCGAGCGCAAGGATTTCCCTTTTCAGGAAGTCGTTCTTCTCTTGCTGCGCCGTGATCGTGCCGTCGATGATCGTATAACCGAGAAAGACGATCAGGCCGCCCAATATGAGGATGAGGCAGCACAGGCCGTAAAACTGCTGGCGCTTCGCCCGACGTTTTTCTTCGCGATGGGGGAGGAGGTTGATTCGTATCATGCGTCGAATCTCCGCAAAGCCAAACCGCACGCCGCCAACAGGGACGGCGCGTCCGCCTTCAATGCCTTGCCGCGGACGCGCTTGTGCATCGACATATCGGCGAAGGGGTTGGCGATGATCGTATTGACCTGCGTGCGCGACGCGACCGCCGCGCGCACGCCGGGCAGGATCGCGCAACCGCCAGCGAGGACGATGTGGTCGAGTTTCGTATACTGCGTCGACGTGAAAAAGAACTGCAGGACGCGTGAGACTTCGAGCGCAAAATTCTCGACGAAGGGTCTCAGCAGCTCGGACTCATAATTTTCGGGGAGTGTATTCTTGCGCTTTTCCGCTTCGGCCTCGTCGAAGGTCTTTCCGTACAGCCGCGCGATGTCCTGCGTCAATTGGTTCCCGCCGAAAGTCTGGTCACGCACGTAGAGTTGCTGGTCGTCGCGCATCACCACCAGGCTCATGATGTTCGCGCCGACGGTGATCAACGCGACGATCTGCCCGTTGCCGCCGCGAAGAAGCTGTTTTTTGACGAGTTCGAAAGCCGAGAGGACGGCGTAGGATTCGATGTCGACGACGATCGGATTCAAACCGCCCGCCTCGGCGACAGCGACGCGGTCTTCCACCTTTTCCTTGCGCGAAGCGGCGATCAGCACTTCGACCTCGTCGAGCGGAGACCCCGCCGGACCGATCACCTGAAAGTCCAGATTCACCTCGTCGAGAGAAAACGGGATGTACTGGTTCGCTTCGGACTCGACGAGAACTTCGAGTTCCTCCTCGCGCTGACCGGCGGGTACGATGATTTTCTTCGTGATCGCCTGCGACGCCGGAATCGCGACGGCGACGTGCTTGACCGACGTGCCGAGTTTTCTCCACGCGCGCTGCACCGCGCCTGCGGCGTCTTCCAGATTCACGATATTCCCGTCCGAAACCGCGTCCCTGGGAAGGATTTCGACCACGTAGCGCTCGACGCAATAGCCTTGCTTGCCGTCGCTCGACAACTCGACCATCTTTATGGCCGACGAACTGATGTCGAGGCCGATCAGCGGCGGCGACTTTGCGCTCAGAAACGAAAGATCGAGCTGCAAATTAATATCTCCCGTTAAAAACCTTTTGAATATTGATAGTTAGCGACAATATTGATAATTCACTTTAAGATGATAACAGACGCATTGAGCATGTAAAGCTTTTTTCTCGATTCTCGTGACCTTTTTCACACAAAATTACGTTTATAATCCAAATTCGTTCATTTCTTCCGACAAACTGCTTTGCGCGCCACTTTTCGCCGGGTCGTCCCCCGCTGGGTTCTTTACCCGCTCGCCTTTCTTGCCGGAGTGACCGTGATGGGCGTCTCCGCCGTCGTCATCGTCGCCACTCTGATCTATCCGAAACTGCCTTCGCTCGACATCCTGACCGACTACCGGCCCAAAATCCCGCTCAAGGTCTACACGGCGGACGGCTTCCTCATCGGCGAATTCGGAGAAGAACGCCGCGCGCTCGTCGGCATGCAGGACGTTCCTGACGTCATGAAGTGGGCCATTTTAGCTGCGGAAGACAAACATTTTTACCAGCACAGCGGCGTCAACCCGGTCAGCATCGCAAGGGCCATCCGCGCCAACGTCCTGCGCGGAAGAAAAAGCCAAGGCGGTTCGACGATCACCCAGCAGGTCGCGAAGAATTTTTTCCTTTCCCCGGAAAAAACCTATATCCGCAAACTGTACGAAATACTCCTGTCTCTCAAAATAGAAAACAATCTGACCAAGGATCAGATTCTGGAACTATACATCAACCAGATATCCTTGGGGCAGCGCGCCTACGGTTTCGCCGCCGCGTCGCAGATTTATTTCGGCAAACCCCTGAAAGACGTTACGCTGGCCGAAGCCGCGATGCTCGCGGGTCTGCCGAGTTCGCCGTCGAAAAACAACCCGATCGCGAACCCGAAACTCGCGCGCCAGCGCCAGACCTACGTCCTCAACCAAATGCTCGAGATCGGCGTCATCGACAGAACGCAAAGAGAAGACGCCCTGAAGCAGCCCCTGATCGTTCAGCGGAACGCGAACAGTCTGAACAATTTCCCCGTCCACGCCGAATTCGTCGCCGAAATGGCCCGCCAGATGGTTCAGGAGCGTTTCCCGGAAGACGTCTACACGCACGGTTTCCGCGTCTACACGACGATTCTGAAAAAAGATCAGGAAGCGGCCTACGAAAGCCTCCGCCAGGGCGTGATCAACTACGATTTGAGGCACGGCTACCGAGGCCCCGAAGCCTTCATCGAAATCAATCAAGCGATTTCGGGGCAGGACGATAAACTCGACGAGCGCCTGCAGAGCTTTCACGACGAAGAAGACCTGCTCGTCGCCGTCGTCCTAGAAGCCGAACCTGCCCGTGTCCAGCTCTATCGGCGCGGAGGCGAACTCCTCGAAATCCGAGACGAGGGCCTGAAACTCGTGGCGCGGATGACCGGCGACAACGCGCCGGCGAACAAGCGGCTGCGCAAGGGTGCCGTCGTCAGGATACAACGCGACGAAAAAAACAAGTTGCGCATCGTCCAGCGCCCTGAAGTCGAAGCCGCCTTCATTTCGGTCGACCCCCAAACGGGCGCGGTTCGCGCGCTCGTGGGAGGCTTCGACTTCGACCGCAACATGTTCAACCACGCGACGCAGGCGTGGCGTCAGCCGGGGTCGAGCTTCAAGCCCTTCATTTATTCGGGATCGCTCGAAAAAGGCTTCACGCCGGCGACGATCGTCGACGACGAGCCGATCAACCTGCCCGCGTCGATCACGGGAAGCCAGACGTGGGACCCCAAGAATTACGACGGGAAATACGAAGGGCCGATCCACCTCAGGATGGCGCTCGCCAAGTCGAAAAACATGGTTTCGATCCGCCTCTTGCAGGAAAGCAACATCAGCTTCATCCACGACTACATCACACGCTTCGGCTTCGACGGCGAAAAGCACCCGCCCGTCCTGACGATGGCGCTCGGCGCCGGCCTCGTCACGCCCTGGCAGATGGTCACGGCGTACTCGGTATTCGCCAACGGCGGATACCGTATCCAGCCGTATATCGTCCAGGGCATCGTCGACAGCAGGGATCAGGTGCTCGCGCAGGCGGAGCCGGTCGGCGCCGGCGACAAGTCGATCCAGGTCATCGACCCCCGCAACGCTTATTTGATGGACAGCATGCTCCGCGACGTAACGATCTACGGCACGGCGGCGCGCGCGACTGTCCAGCTCAGGAGGCGCGACCTCGCCGGAAAGACCGGGACGACGAACGACGTCATGGACACGTGGTTCTGCGGCTACCAGCGCACCGTCGCGGCGTGCTCGTGGATCGGCTACGACAAGCCGAAAAAAATGGGGCGCGGCGAAACGGGCAGCAGCGCGGCGCTCCCGGTCTGGATCGGCTATATGGACAAGACGCTCAAGGGCGTTCCGCAAACCTTCATGCCCCGGCCGTCGGGGCTCGTCTCGGTCGAAGCCGAATCGCTGAACCCCGACAAGCCGATGCTCAGGGAGTTGATCTACAAGGAAAACGTCCCGCCGCCGGAAGAACACACCGAAACCCCGCCGCCGCGCGACGCGGTCGCCCGCGCGATCAGCGAGCATATGCACGAAGTGACACCCTGATATCCAGAAGACAGAGGACTGAGGACAGATGACAGAGCGGCCTTCGGCCTTTGTAATCAGTAATCCGTAATCCGTAATCTGAGGGAGCATCCCATCCGACATCTGAATACTGGAAACTGATCACAAAGCGAACGCAGTGAGCGCTCTGTCTTCTATCTTCTGTCCTCTGTCCTCAGATCAATCATCCCGGAAAGCACCGCGCGGATCGTTTCGTCGGAACGTGTATCGCGCCAGTCCTCGCCGTTCCACCGGAAATGATGCGCGCCCGATCGGGCGGCGACCCATATTTCACGCGAAGGCGCGTGGCGGTTGACGACGATCGACTCTGCGTTGTCAAATTCGATCTCGAAAACGCCCGAACCCGTCTGAACGAGGTCGGCGTCGGAACCGTCGAGCGCGCGGGCGAGCCGCTCGAAAAACGTATCGGTCAAGGCTTGGAATTCTTTGTCGGTCATCTTGTGTTACCCTGCGTTTCCTTATGCTACCATTTTGCCATATAACGATCATGCGCTCCCGATTCCTTTTTCTCGCCGTCGTCGTTCTCGTAGCGGCTTCTCTCTCTTCGTGCGGCAAGCGTAGCTCGCTTTTCATGCCCCCGGAACAG
>JAISAZ010000007.1 GCA_031266435.1 Accumulibacter sp. | reverse complement strand
AACACGAATTCACAAGCGATGAAACCTGGGGGAATTACCACAGAGGCGTGGCGTCTGGGCTTGTGGGGAATATACCCAAACTGAATGAATATTTTGATGAGTTATTGCGCGAAAACGATAATGGTATCGAATGGAGGGTCGAATTGAAACGCAGAGCCGATGAATTGAAAAAAATGTCAAATGTCGATTCAAATGAATTCAGGACAGAAATTGTCAATATAATAAATGAAACAAGGAAATTGAAGAAACTGAACGAAATGGAAATAGTCATTGGATGAGAAGTGGCGTGCGCCTGTGCCGTACAAACAGGACTCTTTGCGCTTCGCTGCCCGTTGAGAAGATCGAGCCAATATTTGCTAGCGTCATTTTTCTACACGCTCTTTCCACAGCGACCCCGCCACATTTTTTTGGCGCCAGCCTTCGCTACGCGAAGCTCATGTTTGTTTCTCGTCAGGGCACTCGGCATTCCAGGCGCGGATACGCGCGCCGTATTCAGTGCGAATACGCGCGATCTCGGCATGATCGTGAATATCCAGCTTCGCCCGCTCACGAAAAATCCGCGAGATTTCGGCATCCCAGCGCTCCAGAAGTTCGGCGTTTGGGTGCGGTTTCCTGGATTCTTCATAGCTCTGGTTTGTGAGAATCGCGTGCAGGTGGGTTATGGTTTCACGCGCACATTCGTAGTCAATCGCTTCATCTTGAGTCCATTTCTGCATGTCGTTCTCCTTTCCTTGCCACGTTCAGTATGGAGCCGTCTAAAATGTCAAGTAAAAATACTTGACAATACACGCTCATTCCCGCTTGTATGACTCACTCATGCAGCGGCGCGGCGGCCTTCGTAATCGGCTTTCACGATGGGGCAGTACTCGTCCAGAACGCGCTGAATCTCTATTTCATCGTCCAAGTGCAAGTAATGCAACTCGTCGGCGAACTGTTTGAATTCCGCTTCCCATTGCGCAATTTTTTCGGCGTCAGGAGTGGTTTTATCTTTTTCTTTATAAATCAAATCCGTTCGGATAGCCATCATGAATCCAATGGTTTCTTGCGCAATCTCGTAGCGGGTCAAGCGTTCTCCCATTGTCATCTGTGTTTGCATAGTGTCTTCCATCACAATCTCCATTCGTTTCTCACCGTTCCGGGTCACGCTGCCGCCCGGACTCGATCTGCTTTTCTTCCTTGATTTTCACTTCGGGCACGTCGCCGCGCTCAATACTGTCGGCGACGTTCTGGCACACATGCGCCGTGACGATGGCCCGCTGCTGTGGATTGATGCCATCCTCTTCGGCCTTGGCTTCACACGCGCGGAGATAGCCGTAGACCGGCGCAAGTTCCGGGTGCTGCTGTACAGCCTTTTCGGGCGATTCCTGGCGGGAAGTCTCGGTAATTAGTGCCGATGTCGCTTTATCGAAGTCCGCTAAAACTGGCGTTTCGCCAGTGCTTTCTTTTGTTCTGATGTGTATGCGTTCACTCGCTTGAAAGTTTCCAACATATCCAACTCCCATTGCTCGCCTGTGTACAAGGTCGGCTGGAGCGAGTCCTTTGGCTTGCCTCCAAGCGGCGTCGCTGAGGTTTGGTCGCTGTTGCTCAAGGATTGAGTCGAGACGTTGTTTGATCTGTTCATGATTTCCTTCTGAGTCTTGTATGTTTCTTCGTTCCTCACCGTTCCGGGTCACGCTGCTGCCCAGTCTCAACCTGCTTTTCTTCCTTGATTTTCACTTCGGGCAATTCGCCGTACTCAATGCCTTGGGCGATGTTCCGGCGCACGCGCGCCTCATGCCGCAGGTTCTTCTCAGGACATCCACAGCATTCAGGATTTCCTGCTTCAGTTTGGACGTATCGCCACGCTCAAAGGCCAGTTTCATGGCGGCGTACCACGCGCCTTCGTTGACTTCAAGACGGGTAAGATCAAGGAAATACCCAGCTTGCGCAGCCAAATCCTTGAGAAACAGGCGCGTTACGCGCCCGTTGCCGTCAATGAAAGGATGTACCGCGTTGACTTCGCTGGCGAAGTGCGCGCCACGTTCCGCGAACTGTTCACGATCCAATCCCTTGAGAAAATTTTCACGCTGCAAGGGCTTGAAAATTGCCGTTTCAAAGTAGGATTCGATATGTTCCGGTCGCGCAAAACTGGCAGCGCTACGCCCCGTGGTATAGGTACGGATTTTCCCGGCCCAATTGTAAACATCGCCCAAGAGGTGTTTATGAACGGCTTGCATTTCTGATAACGTAAATTTCTTGAATGTCGGTCGATCCAACTCACAGAGCGCCAAGACATCCGCCTCGGCCTTGTCGAGCGCTGCCTGATCGGTGATGCCCAGTTTGTTGCGCAAAACATCACTTCCTGGGTAAATCAGACTGTCGTAGATAGCCTGCTCACGAGCGTTTCTCCCGGTGCCGGACATGATTCAATCGGTAGCCGCAGAGAGGTGATGCCGTTGCCGCCACAAGATTTTTTCGCGACGCTGAAATTCCTCTGTGCTGATGGGTTCGCGCGCACGTTCCAGCATGCCCTTGAACACATCCTCGCCCATATCCAAGCCTTCGATCAGGTTGTTGGCGTGTGCTTGAGCGATGGCTTCGATGCGGGCATCGATCATTTCCTGCATCACGGGGTCGATGGTATTGGCTTTCGTTGGCATGTCGTTCTCCTTGTTGCAATTCCATCATAGCAGAAGCGCAGAAAATGTCAAGTGAAAATGTTTGGCGGTACAAATAATTGTCGATATCCGCCCGTTTCTCAACGCGACGGGTCGCGCGAGCGCTTGGACTCGACCTGCTTTTCTTCCTTGATTTTCACTTCAGGCACGTCGCTGCGCTCGACGCGGTTGGCGACGTTCCGGCGCATGCGCCGCTTGCTCGAATCAGCGCGATTTATCGAGTGTTTCGAGGAATTGTGCGGCGTTTTGAAACCCTACGACGCGCGCCTTTTCACGACCGTTCGTGTCGAAGAAGAGGATGCCGGGCGGGCCGAAGAGGCCGAAGCGCGCGAGCAAGGCGTGGTTGTCGTCGGTGTTGGCGGTGACGTCGGCCTGAAGGAGCGTCCATCCCGATAAAGCGTCTTTGACGCGTGCGTCGGAAAAGGTGAAACGCTCCATTTCCTTGCACGCGGCACACCAGTCGGCGTAAAAATCGAGCATGACGGGTTGGGTCGCGGTTTTCAGGCGATTTTCGAGTTCGGCGAGCGAGTGGACGCGTTCGAAGCGGAGCGCTTCATCAGAGCCGGGACGGGCGCGAAGTCCGGCGAGCGGTTGCAAGGGGTTTTTTGAACCCGAGAGCGCGCCGACGAGCAGCGCGGCGCCGGTGAGAAGAAGGACGACGCCGAAGGCTTTCCAGACGCGTCGCGCCGTGCCCGCGTCGGGGGGCAAGGGGTCGATCGCGCGCAGCAGCATCGCCGGGACGATCAGGAGAACGCTCCAGAGCGCCATCGAGACGGACGCCGGGAGGAAGGGCGCGACGAGCCAATGCGCGACGCCGAGGAGGACGAAGCCGAAAACCTTGTTGACCGCGTCCATCCAGGGGCCGGATTTCGGGAGCAGCGCGCCGGCTGACGCGCCGACGGCGAGCAGCGGGACCCCCATCCCCAAGGCCATGCAAAAGAGCGCAAGCGCGCCGAAAGGCGCGTTCCCCGTTTGCCCGATGTAGAGTAGCGCGCCGGCGAACGGCGGCGCGACGCAGGGCGCGACGACGAGCGCCGACAAGGCGCCCATCGCGGCGACGCCGCCCAGGGATTTTCCGCGAAGCCTTGATGCGCTTTCTGCGAGCGAGGTTTGTAGCGAGGACGGAAGGGCTAGCTCGTAAAAACCGAACATCGAGAACGCGAGCGCGACGAAGAGTAGCGCGACACCGCCGAGGACCCATGGCGTTTGCAGCGCGTTGGAAAGCAAGGAGCCGGAAAGCCCCGCAAGCGCGCCGGCAGTCGCGTAGGCGGTCGCCATGCCGAGGACGTAAGCGAGCGAGAGGAAAAATCCCGTTGAACGCGGCAACTCCCGCCCGGTGCGTCCCGCGCCGACGATGATTCCGGAGAGGATCGGAAGCATCGGCAAAACGCAGGGCGTCATCGAGAGCAGGAGTCCGAAGCCGAAAAAACTTGCCATGACGAGCCATGCGTCGGCGTTTTCGAGAATCCGCGCGATGCGGCCCGATTCGTCGGGAGTGTCGGGAGTGTCGAATGGGTCGGATTTGTCGGATGCGTCTCCCGGAACGAGGACTTGGGCGGAATCGCGGATCGGCGGCGCCACGGCGGAAGGCGTCGCGGGGGAAGGCGGGAGAAGCGCCGGGGCGGATATTTCGGGAAGGTCGACGGAAAAACGGTGTTTTTGCAGGGGAAAGCACACGCCGATTTCGGCGCAACCCTGCGAGACGACTTCGAATTCCAGCGAGGCGTTTTCAGTCCTGCGTTCGATCGGAATCCTGATGAAGACTTCGCGGTAATAGACCTCGACGTCGCCGAAGGTTTCGTCGCGTTTTCTTTCGCCCTCAGGAAACACGGGCGCGCCGAGCCTCGTCGCGTCGGACGCGGATTGGAATGCGAACTTGTCGCGGTAGAGGTAATAGCCTTCGCTGATTTCAAAATGGACTTCGAGCGTCTTTTCGTCGGTCGCCCACGCCGACGGCCTGAAAGCGAGGCGTGGAGGCAAAAGATTTGCGGCGCCCGCGAGCGAGGCGACGAAAAAAAGGAGGAAGGCTAAGCGACGGATCACGGCGCGGCATCGCTCCGCGTTTCGGAGGCGACCCAGTCCAGATACTCCGGCAGGCCGCGCTCGACCGGAATCGCGACGATTTCGGGTGTCTCGTAGGGATGCGCGGCGCGGAGCGCGGCTTCGAGCGCCGGGTACGCCGAGGAAGTTGTTTTTATGAACAACGGGACCTCGTCGGCCGATTCGACGACGCCCTTCCAGCGGTAGATTGAGCGGCAGGGCGAGAAGATATTGACGCACGCGGCGTGCCGATGCGAGACGAGCGAATCCGCAATCTTTTCGGCGCAAGCGCGGTCGGGGAGATTCGTCAGGACCAAAAGCGTATTCATGGAGCGATTCTATTCCATTTTCGCGTCGCCCCCGGCGGCGTCTTTGATCTCCGCCGCGCGGTCGTCAATTGAGCAGTCGGCGGCGCGTGAGAAAGACGGCGACGCGGAAAGCGACGATCGTGACGCCGAGCAGAACCGAGACGTGCAGAACGATGTCCTTTGGATACTCGCCGAGCAGGAGCGGGCGCACGAGCCGTACCGCGTGCGACAACGGGAGCCACGAGGCGATCAAGTAAATCGAGTGCGGAAGATTTTCCACCGGGAAAAAAATACCCGAAATCATCAGCATCGGCGTGATGAAAAGCGTAAAGTAGTACATGAAAAAATCGTAGGACGGCGCGAGCGCGCAGACGACGAGGCCGATCGCCGCGAACGCGAAACCCGTGAGAAATATGATCGGGAGCACCCACAGCGCGAGCGGTAGCGAACTCAATCCCAGCGCCGAAATCACGAGCAGGATCGAAAAACCCGAGAGGAAGCTCTTGCTCGCCGCCCAGAAAAGTTCTCCGGCGAGGACATCGTCGAGCGAGAGCGGGGTGACGAGTATGGCATCCCAGGTTTTCTGCGTCCGCATTCGTGAGAAAGCCGAGTAGAGCGATTCGAAAGTCGCGGCGTTCATCGCACTGGCGACGATCATTCCCGCGATGAGGAATTGCATGTAATCGACGCCCGAAATCTGCGGCAACATGCGGCCGAGGCCGTATCCGAGCCCCAGCATGTAGATCAAGGGGTCGGCAAGGTTGCCGAGCAGCGACGGAAACGCCAGTTTGCGCCAGACGAGAAAATTTCGACGCCATACGGGAATCCACCCGAAGGAAAGAAGTCCCGCGTTGGGGATGCCGGGTTTTCTGGAGAGGGGTGCGCTCATGGTGTTTTCGATTCTTGTGATAAACGCTTCAATCGCCTCAATCCCTCAATTCACGCCCGGTCAGCTTGATGAAAACGTCTTCGAGGTTCGCGGCACGGTGGAGCGAATGCAGCGCGCGTTCCTTGTCGAGCGCCTCGCGGACCGGCGCCGTATCCTTGCAGTAGAAATACGCGGTCTCGCCCGCGATTTCAAGCCGCTGGCACAGCGCGCGGCGCGCTTTTGCCCACGCGACGGCGTTTTCACCGAAGATCTCGATGACGTTCGGTTCGATCTGCGACGCGATCAGTTCATGCGGGTTGCCCTCGGCGACGATCTGCCCGTGGTCGAGGACGATGAGCCGCTCGCACAGGCGTTCGGCTTCTTCCATGAAGTGCGTCGTCAGGATCAGCGTTTTCCCCTGCGCGACGAGCTGTTTCAGGCGATCCCAGATCAGATGGCGCGCCTGCGGGTCGAGGCCGGTGGTCGGCTCGTCGAGGAAAAGGATGTCCGGGTCGTTGACGAGCGCGCGGGCGAGCGTCAGGCGCCGCTTCATTCCGCCCGAAAGCGCCTCGACGCGCGCGTTCTCCTTGTCGGTCAGACCGGCGAAGTCGAGCAGACCGGGAATGCGCTGGCGCATTTCGGCCTTTTTCAGACCGAAGTAACGCGAGTACACGAGCAGGTTTTCGTTGACCGTAAAATCGGGGTCGAGGTTGTCGAATTGCGGGACGACGCCGACGCGCGCGCGCGCCGCGCAAGCGCCGTCGGGGATCGAATGGCCGCCAAGCAGGATTTTCCCCTCGTCGGGCGGCGTAAGGCCGAGGCAACAGCGCAAGGTCGTCGTTTTCCCCGCACCGTTCGGTCCAAGGATTCCGAAACACGCGCCGGCGGGAACCGAAAAGCCGATTCCCGAAATGACGCTGCGACCGCCGTAACTTTTTCGGAGGCCGGAAATTTCGAGCGCACAGTTCAGTGATGCCATGCCGAAACGACGATGTCGCGGATGATGTGCAGACGGCGGTGGAAAAAATGATCCGCGCCGGGGATGACGACAACGGGCAGGTCGAGCGGTTCGGCCCACGCCAGAACGTTTGCGAGCGGAACGGTTTCGTCGCGCCCGCCGTGGATGACGATCGTATCCTTTGCGACGGCTTCGGTGGGGTAACGGCGCAGCCCCTCGATGTGTCCGGCGGCTGTCCCGACGATGGCCATCCCTTGCGCGGGGCGACCCGATTCGGCAAGCGCGCGCGCTACGCGCGTCTGGACGTAAGCGCCGAACGAATACCCCGCCAGCGCGACCGGGAGTTCGCCGTAACGCCGCTTCGCCTCTTCAATGAGCGCGAGCATGTCGGCGCTCTCGCCGATGCCGTCGTTGTGCGTCCCTGTGCTTCCCCCTACGCCCCGAAAATTCGGACGAACCGCAAGATAGCCCAGGTGCGCGAAGACGCGCGCGAGCGTCTGAACAACCTTGTTTGTGTTTTCTCCGCCGAACAGTGGATGCGGGTGGCATACAAGCGCGATGCCTCTTGGCGCCCCCGGATTTTCGACGATCGCCTCGATGATCCCCGTTGAAACGTCGAAGCGGCAAACTTCTTCGCTCGGCCTCATGAGTTATTCCTTTTCCAGTTCGTTCATGCCGAGAAGACGAGCCGCAGACAGTACTCGCGTCCCGCAAGGCGAAGTCGACAAAGGAAGGGGCGAACTGAAAATGGAATCAGGGAGCGAAAAGTCGTCAGGAGAAAGTTCGTCTCTTTCTTTCATGCCCTATTATCGCACGCCTTGCGCGGTCGGTGATTTGTGCGCCGTCAAACCCAGAGCGGCGAGTGGATGTAGAATAAAAGCCCCCGCTGAAGCCCGCGCATGAGGAAAAACCATGGAAAAAACGCCCAAAAGCTATTTACCCGCCGAAGAACGCGAAGCGATTTTACGCGAAGGCGGGATGAATCTCGTTTATCTCATTGAATCTCAGGAAGCGGGTAACGCGGGCGATGAAGAGGCGGCTTGGGCCTGGATGGCTCTTGCCGAACTACCGCCAACGGCTTTGATGATGATCAAGAAATGGAACGGTCCGGATTACATCCGAAATATGGGGTTTCGCACAGACAGGGCCGACGCTGCTTACGGCCCCGGTTGGCTTGACCAGCCCCTACACCAGACGGCAGGCTGAGACCCTCGGCGTTGAGTCGATTTAGAGCGGCTTGGAAAAGGAATCAGTAACTCCGCCGGTCCATCACGATCAGTACGATCAGCGCGAGGAAAGGCCAGAGGGTCGATACGAGCCTCGTCAAGCCGTTGAAATTCAGGAAGTGCCCCTGATCCCAAGCGTCCATGATCATGGAGTAAGGATTCGTCGGGACGATGTTGACGAGCGCCGTTCCGGCCATCAGCGCGAGCCCCGCGAAAACGACGTGCGACGCGCGCGGTAGCGCGAGAACGAGAAAAAGGAGCGCGGAGCCGCACAAGAGACCGAGCCGTGCTCCGGGAGTCATCCAGGAAAAAGCGTGCGCCGAGTCGATCAGGACGGCCCCCGCGAGCGAGCGAAGCGCGATCGCAACGCAGAAAAAGACGACGATCGAAGGGAAGAGGGCGCGTTTTCGGAGGTGAAGCAGGACGGAAACGAAAAGTCCGACGGCGGCGGTGTGAAGGGCGACGATGCCGGTTTCAAGCGCAAAGAAGAGCGTGGGCGCGTAGGGAATGACGATTGCGATTTCGAAGAGTGTCCGCAGATTTCCCGTTCCGAACAGGATCGACTCGGGTGAGAACTGCGTCAAGAGCCAGAGCGCGGCGAGAACGACGCCGGCTTCGGCTTGGTGCGCGACGAGGAATTTCGCTTGGAGCGCCGCGACGCCGACGATCAGGCGGTCGCCGAGCCGGAACGCCGACAGCGCGCCTAAAAAAGCGCCGAGCGCGTTGCACGCGAGGTCGAGATTCGAGGGGACGCGCGACGATAAATAGGTTTGCAGCGATTCGAGGCAGAGGCTCAAGGCCGTGCAGAAGACGCAGGAAAGGAGAAAAGCTTTTTTGGGACGTGTCCAGTTTCGGAAAAACGGAACGAACAGGAAGCCCAAAGGCATATATGCCACAATGTTGAATGCGATGTCCGAGAACGTCCAGTAAAGGGGCCAGCGCGTGTTGAGGAAGAGGAAGGGCGAGAGACCTTCGGTGATTCTCCAGCCCGAGAACGGGTGGAGGCTGGCATAAACGATCAGTAGCGCGTACGCCGACGCCAGATAGACGAAGAGACGGTTTGCGCGGTCGTTCGCGGGGGAGAGGGATCCTGTCATGATGCGGTCGTCCGGCGGGGTCATGCGGCGATTCGACCCGGAACGCCTATTTTCTGGGGCAGGAGCGAACCGGCGACCATGCCGAGCAGGCTGACGCAAAAGCCGATCATCTGCGGGGGAAGCAGGCTCTCTTTTCCGACGAGGAGTTCGATTGCTACC
>JAISAZ010000117.1 GCA_031266435.1 Accumulibacter sp. | reverse complement strand
CGTCGGGAAACAGCAACTTCCCGACTTCTTTCTACAACTTTTTCCCGCCTAACGTAACAGCATAATCCGACTCGTAAAATCCCTCCCCTTCAGACTCATCTCCAAATTGGAATAGACTGGAAGCCCATGTCCGAATCGCGTTTTGCCCACACATTTGCGAATCTTCTCGAACTCGCGCGGGACACCCTCGACCTCGCCGGGAAAGCCGGGGCGGCCGCCTGCGAAGTCGACGTTTCCGAAGGCTTCGGACAAAGCGTCATGGTGCGCCGAGGCGAAGTCGATACGATCGAGCACAACCGCGACAGCGGAATCGGCGTCACGATCTACCTGGGCGCGCCGGGAAATCAGCGCAAAGGGCACGCGAGCACGTCGAATTTCTCTCCGGCGGCCTTGCGCGAGACGGTCGACGCGGCGACGAACATCGCGCGCTTCACTGCGCCCGACGCGTGCGCGGGCCTGCCCGACGAGGGCTTGCTCGCGGGCATTGAAGACTCTTTCGCCGACCTCGACCTTTATCACCCCTGGCCGCTCGCCGTCGAAGACGCGATCGACCTCGCGCGGCGCTGCGAGGGCGCGGCGTTCGCGGTCAGTCCGCTGATCGCCAATTCCGACGGCGCGGCGGTCTCGATTCAGGAAGGCCAGTTCGTTTCGGCGAACAGCGCAGGCTTCATTGGAGGCTACCCGACTTCGCGGCACACCCTGTCCTGCGTGCCGATCGCCGCCGACCGGGGACGGATGCAGCGCGACGACTGGTTTTCCGTTTCGCGGAATTCCGAAACGCTCGCGTCCGCCGAGTCGATCGGCGATTACGCGGCGAGACGCGCGCTCTCGCGCCTTTCCGCCCGCCGAATCAAGACGTGCAAGGCGCCGGTTCTCTTCGAAGCGCCGCTCGCGGCGTCGCTGATCGCGCATTTCGTCCATGCGGTGAGCGGGGGAAGCCTGTATCGCAAAACGTCCTTCCTCGTCGACGCGCTCGGTTCGCGTGTTTTCTCGAAAGACATCCAGATCAGCGAGCGCCCGCACACACGCGGCGCGCTCGCCAGCGCGCCTTTCGACGGCGACGGCGTTGCGACGCGCGCGCGCGAAGTCGTCGAGGACGGCGTTCTGCAAGGCTATTTCCTGAGCGCCTACACGGCGAGAAAGCTCGGAATGCCGACGACCGGAAACGCCGGAGGGTGCCACAACCTGCTCGTCAAACCGGGCAAGCACGATTTTCGCGGTCTTTTGAAGGAAATGCGGCGCGGCCTGCTCGTGACCGAACTTCTGGGACACGGTGTCAACTACGTGACGGGCGATTATTCGCGCGGCGCGGTCGGCTACTGGGTCGAAAACGGCGAAATCGCCTACCCGGTCGAGGAAATCACGATCGCGGGCAATTTGCGCGACATGTTCAAAAACATCGTTGCCGTCGGGAACGACATTCTGGTACAAGGCTCGCGGCAGACGGGGTCGATCCTCGTCGCGCAGATGAAAATCGCCGGGAATTGAACCAACCGGCGCGCGCGTTTTGCGATTCGGGAAGGCGAACGGAGAACGGATGGAGAAGCGGATCAGAAAATCCAAGCGCGAACCGGAGCGGAAAACGAACCCCGCCCTTCGCTGATATCATTATAATTGTAGGCTCATCTCACAACCTGGAGGCGTAAACCATGGAAAGACGTTCTTTTCTGAAAAAAGCCGGCGTCGGGATCGCGGCGGGCGCCGTTGCCGCTCCCGCTATCGCCCAGTCCGCACCCACGATCAAATGGCGCATCGCGTCGAGTTTTCCGAAAAACATCGACACGCTGCACGGAACGGGCGAATTTCTGGTCAAACGCATTTCCGACATGACGGACGGCAAGTTCCAGGTCCAGTTGTTCGCTGCGGGCGAACTCGTCCCGGGACCCGCCGTTCATGACGCCGTCAGAGACAACACCGTCGAAATGGGCTTTACGTGCTCTTACTATTATTTCGGCAAGGACCCGACGTACTGCATCGACACCGCGATTCCTTTCGGCATGAACGCGCGCCAGACGATCGCGTGGTATCGCCAGGGCAACGGCACGAAACTCATCAACGAATTTCTCGGCAAATCGAATATCCGTTCCTTCCCCTGCGGAAATACCGGAACGCAGATGGGCGGCTGGTTCCGCAAGGAAATCAAGACCGTCAACGACCTGAAGGGTCTGAAAATGCGTATCGCCGGGCTCGGCGGCGCTGTCCTGGCGAAACTCGGCGTCATTCCCCAGCAGATTTCCGGCGGCGACATCTACCAGGCGCTCGAAAAGGGAACGATCGACGCGACCGAATGGACCGTGCCTTACGACGACCAGAAAATGGGCTTCAACAAGGTGGCGAAATACTACTACTATCCCGGATGGTGGGAAGGTGGCCCGCAGATTTCGGTCTATGTCAATACGAAGAAATGGGCCGAGTTGCCGAAAGCGTATCAAACGATCATCGAGACGGTGTGCGCCGAAGGGAACGCCGAAATGAACGCGCGCTACGACTTCAAGAATCCGATCGCGCTCAAACAGCTCGTCGGCACGGGGACGCAGTTGAGGATGTTCCCGAAAGACGTCATGGACGCCTGCTACAAGGCAGCGCAGGAATACTACGCGGAAACCTGCGCCAAGAACCCGGAATTCAAGAAGGTCTATGAGGATTACAGGAAGTTCACGAGCGACCAGAACGACTGGTTCCGCGTCGCCGAAGGCGCCTACGCCAATTACATGTTCGGTCGCAGGGACTGAGGCACTGACCGACCTCCCCGGATAAACGGGAAAGCGGCGAAGGCATCGACCCTCGCCGCTTTTTTTATTCCGGCTTCAAAACAATTCCCGGAAGACCCGCCGGCCTCACGGCGCGAAAACGTCGTGAGGCTGAAACGATTCAAAACCTGCCGCTACGGCGAGTACGCCGAGTCATAATCGACGTCGACCTCGATCCGGACGGTATCGACATCCACCTTGACCGTTTTTTCGAGCCCCGCCGTGACGATCTGCGGGAAAGCGATGATCAGGGCGATCGCGAGGACCTGGATGAAGATAAAGGGCACCGCGCCCCAATAGATATCCCCGGTCTTCACCGAAGCGGGCGCGACCGAGCGCAGGAAGAAGAGCGCCATGCCGAGCGGCAGCGTCAGGAAAGACGTCTGCATGTTCACGGCCAGAAGGACGCCGAACCAGACGAGGTCGATCCCCATTTTTTCTGCCACCGGCCCGATCAGCGGGACGATGATGAAGATCACCTCGAAATAGTCGAGGAAGCACGCGAGCAGGAAGATGGCAACGTTGACGACGATCAAAAAGCCGATGCGTCCTCCGGGAACCGCGCTGAGCAGGTTTTCGACCCACACGTGACCGTCGACGGCGTAGAAGGTCAGCGAAAAGAAGCGCGCGCCGATCAGGATGAACATCACGAAGGTCGTCAAACTCGCGGTTTTTTCCATCGCCTGCTGCAAGAGCTTCAGGCTCAGCCTTTTCCGGAGCAGGGCGATGACGAGCGCGCCGGTCGCGCCCATCGCGCCGCCTTCGGTCGGCGTGGCGACGCCGACGTAGATCGTGCCGAGGACGATGAAAATCAGCGCGAGCGGGGGAATCAGAACGAAAGTGACTTTTTCCGCCATCGCCGAGAGTAGACCGAGCTTGAAACCCCGATTGACGATCGACGCGATGAACGCGAACGTGATCCCCGCCATCGTTCCGAGGATGATAGTCACGTCCAGGGGACGGTCGCCGATGAGCTTGCAGACCATGCAGGCGACAACGATCGAAGCGACGGTCAGAAGCAGGAGCGAGACGATGCCGGTTTTCCCGTCGGGCTCGCGGAACGCGCGCGCCTCGGGCGGCAACGCGGGAAGCCATTTCGGCTTGACGACGGTAATGACGAAAATATACACGCAGAACAGGAGAACGAGCATCCCCGCAGGGAGGAAAGCGCCCCTGTACATATCGCCGACCGATTTTCCGAGCTGGTCTGCCATGACGATCAGGACGAGCGACGGCGGGATGATTTGCGAAAGCGTCCCCGACGCGGCGATCGTTCCCGTCGCGACCTTCGGGTTGTAGCCGTAGCGCAGCATGATCGGCAAGGAGATCAGCCCCATCGAGATGACCGACGCCGCGATGATTCCGGTCGTCGCGGCGAGGAGCGCGCCGACGAAGATGACCGCGTACGCGAGGCCCCCGCGCACGGGGCCGAAGAGTTGACCGATCGTGTCGAGCAGGTCTTCGGCCATTCCGGAGCGCTCGAGGATCAGCCCCATGAAGGTGAAGAACGGGATCGCGAGCAGGATGTCGTTCGCCATCGTCCAGTAAATACGGTCGGGTACCGCCTGGAAAATCTGCGGAGGGATCTTGCCCAGATAAATGCCGAGCAGACCGAAAACGATTCCGTTGGCCGCGAGCGAAAACGCGACCGGGTAGCCGGCAAGCAAAAAGATGATCATCGAGGCGAAGATGATCGGCGCCATGTTGGCGGTCAGGAATTCGGTCATTTGGCCGCCTCCTTCCCGGATGCCTCAGGGGCGGCGTCGCGCGCCCTGAGGCTGTCGACGCGCTTGATCAGTTCGGAAAACCCCTGGAGTATGATCAGGAAAAAGCCCACCGGAATCAGCAGCCTCGCCGGCCAGACGATCAGCCCGCCCGGGCTGTTCGACATTTCGCCGGTCCGGAACACATCGACGAAGATCGGCCACGAGAGCAGCATCGACGCGAACGCCATCGGCATCAGAAAAAAAATGATGCCGAATATGTCGATCCACGCCTTGGTGCGCGCCGTGAAACGCTCCAGAAGCACGTCGACGCGGACGTGCGCGTCGTGCAGCAGGGTGTAGCCGGAGCACAGCAAGAAGATCGCACCGAAGAGATACCATTGCCCTTCGAGGAAAGCGTTCGAACTGTAACTGATCGTGTAACGCATGAGCGCGTTGAACGTGCCGAGCAGGGTCATGACCAGAACGAGCCATACGGCCGCGCGCCCGATCCATTCGTTCATCGCGTCGATTTTTTTCGACAGACAAAGCAGGCTATTCACGATAAATCCTTGGAAAGAATCAAATTAGTATTCGTCAAAATTTTGACGATTCCATATTTTTAATACGGATTTTTCTTGCCGCCTTGCTCGTGGCAGGCACGGCGACGGAAAAAACAGAGACCTCTCCCAGGATCGCTCGGTAGTATGCCTTGGACTGTAAAAAGTGGGGGGAATTATCGCATACTTCCTTTCCCAAATCGCCCCCGCCTTTGTCGACTTCGCCTTGCGGCGCGAGAAGCACTGCGAAGCGACTCGGCATCGAGGCATGAACGAGCCGGAAAAGGAATGAAAAGGAATAAAACCGCCGTCGCCGGCTTTCTTGACGAAAGCGCAAAGCGGCGCCCCACCGAGCGTCCCGGCGCGAGTTCTACCGCCTGCGGAGACTAGCGCCCAGCCGCCATCGCCTCGAATTTGGCCTGCAAGTCCTCGTGGCTTTCGGGCTTGTCCTCGTCCCTCGAAATGCTGTCGACGGGACAGACTTCGATACATTGCGGTTCGTCGTAGTGCCCGACGCACTCGGTACACTTTTTCGGGTCGACCCAGTAATGCTCGTCGCCCATCGAAATCGCGCTGTTCGGGCATTCCGGCTCACAAACGTCGCAACAGATACATTCGTCGGAAATGATCATCGACATGGTTTTCTCCTTCAGACCTCAATCAAGGTCGGCGACCTTTTTTTTCAGGCGCTCGACCACCAGCGGGTGCGCGAATTTTCCCACGTCGCCGCCCAGTTTCGCTATTTCGCGGACCATCGACGCCGAAATGAACATGTATTTTTCGCTCGGCGTCAGAAACAGGGTCTCGACTTCGGGGAAAATATTCCGGTTCATCCCGGCCATCTGGAACTCGTATTCGAAATCCGACGCGGCGCGCAGTCCGCGCAGAACGACCTTGGCGCCCTTCGAATGCAGAAAATCGAGCAAAAGCCCGCTGAAACTACAGACTTCGGTATTTTCGTAGATCGACAACACCGTCCTGGCCATTTCGACGCGTTCTTCGAGCGGGAAGAAAGGGTGTTTGTCCCGGCTCGCCGCGACCGCGACGATCAGATGGTCGAAAAGCGACGCGGCGCGCCGCACGATATCCTCGTGACCGCGCGTCAGGGGGTCGAAAGTCCCCGCGTAGATCGCAAGCCGCTTATTCAACGCCATCGCCGTCGCCCCTCTTCATCAAATGAAAATGAACCCGCCCCGCCCGTCCGTGGCGCACGGTCGTCCAATCTCCGCAAGTTTGCAACGCGTACTCGGCTTCGAGGTAGACGCGCGCGTCGTCCCTGGCAAGGCGCGGAAGAAAGGACGCCAGACGCTCGACCCATGCTTCGCCGTACGGCGGATCGAAAAAAAGCACGTCGAAACGCCGATCCGGCGGCAGAGTCCGGGCAGCGAATTTTACCGCATCCGACTCGATAATTTGCAAACGCGGCGCCGCGAGAAGCGTTTCCGCGTTCTTCCGAATCGCCGCGAGAACCTTCGGCGCGCGTTCGACCATGACGACGCGCTCCGCGCCGCGCGAAAGCGCTTCGAAGCCGAGCGCGCCGCTTCCCGCGAAGAGGTCGAGACACGATAAGCCCGACAAGTCCTGGCCGAGCCAGTTGAAGAGCGTTTCGCGCACGCGGTCCGGCGTCGGGCGCAGGTTTTCCGAATCCGGAAAGCGCAGGACGCGCCGCCGCCACGCGCCTCCGACGATGCGTACCGAATTCATCGCGCGTTGGTTCTGGAGTCGACCCGCGGACGGCCTGGACGGAGCGGACGGTTCGGGGCGTTTTTTGGGAAAAGACATCGAGGCTTTCGGGAAAGCTGGAATTTCGCAGATTTCGTAGATTCCGTAGAATTTCGCAGAATACCGTAGAATACCGAATTCTCAATCCATCTTCGACACGTCTCATGCTGGAAGAAGTTTTGATCAACTCCACGCCGCAGGAAACGCGTGTGGCCGTCGTGCGCCAGGGCGTCGTCCAGGAATTGCACATCGAGCGCAACGCAAGCCGCGGGCTGGTCGGGAACATCTACCTCGGCAAGGTCGTCCGTATCCTGCCGGGGATGCAATCGGCGTTCATCGACATCGGGCTTGAACGCACGGCCTTCCTGCACGTGGCCGACATCTGGGAGGCGCATGCGCCCGACGCGCCGGTGCGCGCGATCGAGCGCATCCTGTTCGAAGGAAAGAGCGTCGTCGTCCAGGTCATCAAGGAACCGATCGGCACCAAGGGCGCGCGCCTTTCGACGCAAGTCTCGATGGCAGGCCGCATGCTCGTCTACCTCCCGCAGGAAACGCACATCGGCATCTCGCAGCGCATCGAGAACGAAGCCGACCGCGACGCGCTTCGTGAAAAAATCAAGCGCCTGATCTCAAAAAACGCGTCTGAGGGCTACATCGTCCGCACGATGGCCGAAGACGCGAGCGAAGATGAACTCGCCGCCGACATCGAATACCTGCGCAAACTCTGGGGCGACATACGCAATCTGTCGAAGACGCAGTCGCCGCCCGCCCTGCTCTACCAGGAACTTTCGCTCGCGCAGCGCGTGATCCGCGACTTCGTCAAGACCGAAACCTCGCGCATCGTCATCGACTCGGAGGAAAACTTCCGGCAGTTGACGGCTTTCGCCGAAGAATACATGCCGGGACTTCTGCCGCTCATCGAGCATTACCCCGACGAGATGCCGCTCTTCGACCTCCACGGCGTCGAGCAGGAAATCCAGAAAGCGCTCGCGCGGCGCGTCGAATTGAAGTCGGGCGGCTATCTGATCGTCGACCAGACCGAGGCGATGACGACGATCGACGTCAACACCGGCGCCTTCGTCGGCATCCGAAACTTCGACGAAACCGTTTTCAAGACGAACCTCGAAGCCGCGCAGGCGATCGCGCGTCAGCTTCGGCTGCGCAATCTCGGCGGGATCATCATCGTCGACTTCATCGACATGGACAGCGAAGAACACCGCGCCGCCGTCCTCGCCGAACTCAACAAGGCGCTCGAAGGCGACCATACGCGCTTGACCGTCAACGGCTTCACGTCGCTCGGCCTCGTCGAAATGACGCGCAAGCGCACGCGCGAATCGCTCTCGCACGTGCTTTGCGAAGAGTGCCCGACTTGCGGCGGACGCGGCGAAGTCAAGACGGCGCGAACCGTCTGCCACGAAATCATGCGCGACCTCCTGCGCGAATCGCGGCAATTCAACGCGCGCGAATTCCGCGTCCTCGCGAGCGTTCCCGTCATCGACATCTTCCTCGACGAGGAGTCTCAGGGCCTCGCGATGCTTTCCGACCAGATCGGGAAAACGGTCTCGCTCAAGCCCGAAGCGAGCTATTCACGGGAACAGTACGACATCGTACTGATCTGACCCCCCTTCCCCGCCGCGACGGCGCTTTCGTCAGGCGCCGCCTTCGAATCCGGTCTGCCGCCACGCTTCGAAAACCGCGACGGCGACGGCGTTCGAGAGGTTCAGGCTGCGCTGAGCCGATCGCATCGGAAGCCGAAGCCGACGCGCCTCCGGGAATTCTTCGAGGACTTCCGCCGGGAGGCCGCGCGTTTCGCACCCGAAAACGAAAACGTCGTCCGACTCGAAGGCGACGGTGTGAAAGCCGCGCGCGCCGCGCGTCGTCAGGGCGAAAAGCCGTCGTCCGCGCAGCGCCGCCTTGCACGCTTCCCAGTCGGCGTGCCTGAAAACGCGCGCGAATTCGTGGTAATCGAGGCCCGCGCGCTTGAGCGCGCGGTCTTCCCAACGAAAGCCGAGCGGTTCGACGAGGTGCAATTCGGCGCCGGTATTCGCGCACAGCCGGATCACATTCCCGGTATTCGGCGGAATTTCAGGATTGAAGAGGACGACCGCGGTCACGGCGCAGCCTGAAGCCGTTTCGGCAGGGCGCGCGCCAATACGAGGACTCCAACCCACGCCGCGCCCGCGCGCTTCAAGCTGCGGGCGCATTCGCCGACCGACGCGCCCGTCGTCATGACGTCGTCGATGATGAGGACGCGCTTCCCAAGAAATCCGCCGGAACAGTCAAAGGCGTTCCGAATATTGGCTTTGCGTTCTTTCCAGGGAAGGTCGGCCTGCGCGGGCGTATCGCGGACTCGCGCGCAATGCTCGCCGTCGATCGGGACTTTCCACGCCGACGCGACGAACTTGGCGAGTTCGAGCGACTGGTTGAAGCCTCTTTTTCTCAAACGAACCGGGTAGAGCGGCAAGGGGACGAGGACGTCGACAGCGGGCCTCGCGGCTTCGCCGCCGGGAGGGCCCAGCGCCGCCATCGCGCGCCCGAAGTAGCCTGCCAGCGCGAGCCGCTGGCCGTATTTGAACGATTGGACGAGTTTGTCGAGGGGAAATTCGTAGCGAAACACCGCGCGTGCGGCGTCGAAATACGGCGGCTTTGCGAGGCAGCGTCCGCAGAGGCGCCCTTCGGGCGACGGCAGGGCGCAACGCGGACAACACGCTTCGGAGAGGCGCGGCAGCTCGGCTTCGCACGCTTCGCAGAGGATTTCGCGCTGCGCTGGCGAGGCGCAGAGCAGGCAGTCCTGTTCGAGCCGCGCGAGCGGGTTTGCAAGCAGGGCGAGCGCACGCCTCCAAACGCGCTCGATCGCGTTGGGAAAAGGCGGCAAGCCGCATGTCGAATCCTTGATCGGTCTCATTTTAAGGTAGAATATACAGTTATCTTTGGCCTTGCCGCCGATTTTTTTTCAGGTCTCTTTGCCCATGAATACCTTAGCCGCCGTTCTGGATACTCCGCCCCAAGCCGCCCACGCTGTCGATTCCGCGCCGGCCAAATGGTCCGTCTCAAAGGTCGAAGCGCTCTTTCAGATGCCCTTGATGGACCTTCTCGACCGCGCGCATCAGGTGCACAAAGAAAATTTCGACCCGAACGAAGTCCAGCGTTCGGCGCTGATCTCGATCAAAACCGGCGGGTGTTCCGAAGATTGCAGCTATTGTTCGCAATCGGCGCGCTACCATACCGCGACCGAGCGCGAAGGGCTTATGCAGGTCGAGGATGTCGTCCAGGCGGCGAAAGAGGCCAAGGCCAACGGCGCGACGCGCTTTTGCATGGGCGCGGCGTGGCGCGGCCCGAAGGAAAAGCAGATGGAGGTCGTCACGCAGATGATCCGCGAGGTCAAGGCGCTCGGGATGGAAACCTGCGTGACGCTCGGCATGCTCAAGGAAGGTCAGGCCGAGCAGCTCAAGGAAGCGGGGCTCGACTATTACAACCACAACCTCGACACCGACTCCGAATTCTACGCGAGCCTGATCACGACGCATACGCACACCGACCGCCTCAATACGATCGACCTCGTCCGCCGCGCCGGGATCAAGATATGTTCCGGCGGCATCCTCGGCATGGGCGAATCGCGCCGCAACCGCGCCGCGCTCGTCGCGCAACTCGCCAACCTGAATCCGCCGCCGGATTCCGTTCCGATCAATAATCTGATCCCGATTCCGGGAACGCCGCTCGCCGACGCGGAAAGGCTCGATAACTTCGAATTCCTGCGCACGATCGCCGCCGCGCGGATCGCCATGCCGAAAAGCTACGTCCGCCTTTCCGCGGGACGCGAGTCGATGTCGGAAGAGTTTCAGGCGCTCTGCTTCTTCGCGGGCGCGAATTCGATTTTTTACTGCGACAAGCTGCTGACCGCGTTGAACGCCGGAACCAACCGCGACGCCGCCTTGTTCCAAAAGCTCGGTCTGACTTTCGTCTGATTCCTTTTCGAGAATCGTCCCTGCCTTCGTCGACTTCGCCTTGCCGTACTACCTGTACTGTCTGCGGCTCGTCTTCTTGGCATGAACGATCTGGAAAAGGAATGGTATTGTCACGCGCCTCCCACCTTCCGTCGCCGGATCCGATGCGCATTGACGCGCGCCAGGTCCGGCGAAATTTCGAGCGCGCCGCGCCCCGCTACGACGCGGCGGCCTTCCTCCCGCGCGAGGTCGGTCGCCGCATGCTCGAACGCCTCGACTGCGTAAAATTCGACCCGAAGCGCGTCCTCGACCTGGGTTGCGGAACCGGCGCCGACCTGCACGCGCTCTCCGAGCGCTACCCGAACGCCGCCGTTGTCGGCGCGGATTTCTGCGAGCGTATGCTGCGCGAAGGGCGCTCGCGGCGCTCAATCTCGCGCTGGCTCCTTCCCCGACTCCTGCGCGCTCGCGCGCCGCTCGTCCTTGCCGACGCGGGCGCTCTTCCCTTCGCCGGCGCGTCGATCGGCCTCGTCTGGTCGAATATGATGTTGCACTGGTCGGCGAATCCGCTGCTCGTTTTTCAAGAAGCCCTCCGCGTCCTCGAACCCGGCGGACTCCTGATGTTTTCAACGCTCGGCCCAGGCACTTTGCGCGAGTTGCGCGCGTGCTTTACCGACGCCTGCGCGCATACGCTGCACTTTACCGATATGCACGACACCGGTGACATGCTCGTCGAATGCGGATTCATCGACCCCGTGCTCGACGTTGAGACCTTGAGGTTGACCTACCGTTCGCTGAAAGACCTGGTCACGGAATTGCGCCAAAACGGCGCCACCTGCGCCGCGCCGGACCGCCGTCGCGCTCTGATGGGGCGCGACGCATGGCGGGCGGTCGAAAACCGTTTCCGGGAACACGCCGTCGACGGCCGTTTGCCCGCGACTTTCGAAGTCATCTACGGTCACGCTATCAGGAGACAGAAGACAGAAGACAGAAGACAGAAGACAGAAAAGTTAGCGGCGGCTACGCCGCCGTGGAAAAGCGATAAAAAACCAATCGGGTGATCAAAGGTTCTTCTCCGACCGAAGGCCGCAAGAATTCTCTGTCTCCTGATATCTGTCTCCTGTTTCCTGATCCCTGATAAAGCGCGCGCGCACGCGGAGATCGTCTCCGATCCGGCGCGTATCGTCGATCCGAAGGCGCTTTTTTTCGTCGAGCGCCTCGATCGCCGGCAGGCCGAATACGCCGCGCGCCACATCTCCGATCACGCAGGGCGCCAAATAGAGCAGAAGCTCGTCGGCAAGTCCGGCTTCGAGCAGCGCGCCGTTCAAGCGCGCGCCCGCTTCGACATGAAGCTCGTTGATATGGCGACGCGCCAACTCGCGCATCAGTTCCGCGAGGTCGACCCGCCCGCGCGTCCCCGGAAGAAAGAGAATTTCCGCGCCGGACTTTTCGAGCGCGCGCGCCTTGCGAATCGTCTCCCGCTCCTCGACGGCGGCGACGATCACGACCTTCCCGCCGTCGAAAATACGCGCGTCGGGCGAAGTCGAGAGGCTGCTGTCGGCGACGATTTTCAGAGGCGGACGCTGTGTTTTCACGCCGCGAACGTCGAGCCGCGGGTCGTCTTTTTCGACCGTGCCGACGCCGGTCAAAATCGCGCACGCGCGCGCACGCCAGCGCCGCCCGTCGAGCCGCGCGTCTTCTCCGGTGATCCACCGGCTTTCACCGCCGACGAGCGCGGTTTTACCGTCGAGACTCGCCGCCGCCTTGATCCGCACCCACGGGCGACCGCGCGTCATGCGCGAGACGAAGCCGCGATTGAGTGTATTCGCCTCGGCTTCCATGAGGCCGCATTCGACCGCGATCCCCGCTTCGAGCAGCGCCGACATTCCCCGTCCGGCGACCTCCGGGTTCGGGTCGCGCATCGCCGCGACGACGCGCGAGACGCCCGCCGAAATCAGCGCGTCCTTGCACGGCGGCGTCCGTCCGTGGTGCGCGCACGGTTCGAGCGTCACGTAGACGGTCGCGCCGCGCGCGTCATCCGCCGAGCCGAGCGCTTCGATTTCCGCGTGCGGCCCGCCGGCGAATCGGTGCCAGCCTTCGCCGACGATGCGGTCGTCGCGCACGATCACGCATCCGACGCGCGGATTCGGCGTCGTCGAGTACGCGCCGCGTTCGGCAAGGCGCAAGGCGCGCGCCATGAATTTACGGTCGAACGCGCTGAAGGGCATGCGCGTCAGGGGCCTCGGCGTTCCTGGAGTGGGTCCGAGACTTCGCGCACGAGATCGGAAAAATCGTCGAGGTCTTCAAAGTTGCGGTAGACGGAAGCGAAGCGGACGTAGGCGACCTTGTCGATCTTTTTCAGCTCGCGCATGACCATCTCGCCGATGTTTTCGGAGCGAACTTCGCGTTCGCCGAGCAAGAGCAATGTGCCCTCGATCCGCGCGAGCGCGGCGTCGACCGCTTCCAGCGTCACCGGGCGCTTTCGCAGCGCAAGCCAGAAACTCGCCGCGAGTTTCCCGGAGTCGAAGTCGGTGCGCGAGCCGTTTTTCTTGACGACCTGCGGCAAGCGAATTTCGGCGCGTTCAAAGGTGGGAAAGCGCTTCTCGCACGCCAGACAACGCCGCCGCCGGCGGACGATATCGCCTTCGTCGCTCAGGCGCGTATCGGCCACCGTCGTTTCCGGAGACCCGCAAAACGGGCACTTCATCGGCGCGGCGTTTTGAAAAGCGCGGTCATTTCCAGAGGCTCACTCCCCATAGACCGGAAACTTCCGGCAAAGCGCGGCGACCCGTTCGCGCACCTTGGCACAAATCGCATCGTCTTCCGGCGCGTCGAGAATGTCCGCGATCAAGTGCGCGACCTCTTCGGCCTCGGCGTCACCGAAGCCGCGCGTCGTCATCGCGGGCGAACCCACCCGGATACCCGACGTGACCATCGGTTTTTGCGGGTCGTTCGGAATGCCGTTCTTGTTGACCGTGATGTTCGCCTTGCCGAGCGCGGCTTCGGCCTCCTTGCCGGTGATGTTTTTCGGGCGCAGGTCGATCAGGAACACGTGCGATTCGGTGCGTCCCGAAACGACGCGCAAACCCCGCTCGGTGAGCACGCGCGCGAGCGTTTGCGCGTTAGCGAGCACTTGCTTCTGGTACGCGCGGAATTCGGGCGACGCCGCCTCCTTGAACGCGACGGCCTTGGCCGCGATGATGTGCATCAGCGGTCCGCCTTGCAGTCCGGGGAAGACCGCCGAATTGATCGCTTTTTCGTGCTCCTGTTTCATCAGGATGACGCCGCCGCGCGGCCCGCGCAAGGTTTTGTGCGTCGTCGAGGTCACGACATCGGCGAAAGGAACGGGGTTGGGGTAGTAGCCCGCGGCGATCAAGCCGGCGTAGTGCGCCATATCGACGCAGAAGATCGCGCCGACGTCCTTTGCGACTTTGGCGAAGCGCTCGAAATCGATCCGCAGCGAATACGCGGACGCGCCCGCGATGATGATCTTCGGCTTGTGCTCGTGCGCCCTGGCTTCCATCTGCTCGTAGTCGATCGCCTCATGAGCGTCGAGTCCGTAAAAGACCGCGTTGAACCATTTGCCCGACATATTGAGCGCCATCCCGTGCGTCAGATGCCCGCCCTCGGCGAGGCTGAGACCCATGATCGTATCGCCGGGTTTGGCGAATGCCATCAGGACGGCTTGATTGGCCTGCGAACCCGAATTGGGCTGGACGTTGGCGCAGTCCGCGCCGAAAAGCGCCTTCAAGCGCTCGATCGCAAGCCGTTCGACGACGTCGACGTGCTCGCAGCCGCCGTAATAGCGCTTTCCGGGGTAGCCTTCCGCATACTTGTTGGTCAATTGCGAGCCTTGCGCCTCCAGAACGGCGCGGCTGACGTAATTCTCCGACGCGATCAATTCGATATGGTCTTCCTGGCGGCGGTTCTCGTTTTCCCTTGCCGTCCAGACTTCGGGGTCGACGTCTTTGAGTGTGATTTTCGCTGAAAACATGCTTGCCTCGCGGGAGATGAAAAGATGAACGCAACAATAACATATTCGGCCCCCGCAAGCCTCTCTCAAGTCAAGTCGCGGACGCGCCGACCGTCTTCCGGCCTCGAAGGGACGGCGCTCGCTTGCGAGTTATCACGCCGTAAAAATTCCTTCTAAAAAAACGCCACTGTGTCGTGTTGAATTTATAATAGTCAGTCACAAATTCGCACAGTAGCGCTGTTCCGATCAACCTACCTTCGGTGTACGCAATGTCCGATATTTATCTCTCACGACAACCCTTGGTCAATCACCAGAGCAGGATCATGGCGATCCGCCTCTCGCTCCACACCATTGGAAAGCCGTCGGCGCGCGACGCCGTCCACGCCCTGACCCCCTTGCTTGAACATTGGCTTTACGGCAAGCGGATGGTTTTCATCGACCCCGCGTCGATACCGTACACCCCCGAACTTTTCGACTGGCCGATCCCTGAAAACACGATGATGGAAGTGCCTCCGTCGGCGCTGGTCGGCGCGGAAAGCGCCCCGCTCGTCGAGCAGTTGAAGGCGCTGCCGATTTCGCTCGTCCTCGACTACGGAGACGACGCGGAAAAAGCCGCCCTGACCGGGGTTCGCTTCCGCTTCGTCAATTTCGACGCGAAGCGCTACCCGCCCGACCAACTCAAGGGCTTGCTGATCAAGACGCGCGACTACGGTCTCGGCGTCGCGTACAACGTATACGACGCGGCGAGCTTCCAGGCCTGCGTCGACGCGGGGATCAACGCGGCGTCGAGCTGGTTTTTCAAGTTGCCGGACAGGGCAAAAAAGGCCAAGTCGCTGAACCCGGCGCAGGCGAACATCATCCGTGTCCTGAACCTCGTCCGCAAGAACGCCGACGTCCAGGAGATCGAAGAAGCGCTGAAGCAGGACATCGCGATTTCCTACAAACTGCTCCGCTACATCAACTCGGTGGGCTTCGGGCTTTCGTGCGAAGTGCAATCCTTCCGCCACGCCGTGACGATCCTGGGTTACGAAAAGCTCAACAAATGGCTTTCCTTGCTCCTCGTGACGGCGAGCAAAGCGCCGATGGCCCAGGCGCTCATGTATACGGCGCTCACGCGCGCGCGTCTGATGGAACTCCTTGCCAACGACCTCATCGACCCGCAGGAACAGGATAACCTCTTCATCACGGGCGCGTTTTCGCTGCTCGACGCGCTTCTCGGCGTCGACATGGAGCAAGTGCTCGAAACGATGACCTTGCCCTCGTCGATCTGCGACGCGCTCCTCGGGCAGGAAGGCGTCTACAGCCCCTTCCTCAACCTGACGAAGACGAGCGAAGGCGAAGACGGGCAGGCGATCGCCGACCAGGCGGCGATGCTCGGCCTGACGGCGCAAAAATTCAACGTCTCGCAAATGCAGGCGCTCTCTTTCGCCGACAGGATGGATTTTTGAGGGAGCGCCGCCGCCGATCTTCATTGCGTGCAGAAGGGACCTTCCTCCCTTCCGTACCGTTTCGCTTGAGTCAGGGCGTGGGTCGATTCCTTTTCCAGTTCATTCATGCTTTGATGCCGAGCCGCTTCACAGTACAGGGTGTACGGCAAGGCGAAGTCGACCCGGGATGAACTGGAGATGGATTGAAACATGGGCCACAACAACCTACTGAAGACCTCCGACCTCACTTTTATAGACTTGGTCGGTAACAGCAAAAAATACCGTGTGCCGGCGTTTCAGCGCGACTATTCGTGGGAACAGGAGCAATGGGAAGACCTGTGGAATGACATCGAGGGCTTGACGGCATCACTCGACGCGCGCCACTACATGGGGGCGATCGTCGTCGAGGCCAGGTCGGATCGGGACTTTTTGATCGTCGACGGCCAACAGCGCGTCGCAACGCTGAGCATTCTCGCGCTGGCCGTTATTTCCGTCCTGCAAAATCTCGGCGACACCGAGGATGAGCGCGCGCGAAACCGCGACCGCGCGACGCGCCTGAGGGAGCGCTTCATCGGCGAGAAGGACCCGGCTTCCCTGCTGGAAAGCAGCAAACTCGTCCTCAACGCCAACGACGACGCCTTCTATCAGGATTATCTGGTGCAATTGCGCCCGCCGAATAATCCGCGCGGCATGCCAAATTCGAATCGCCTGTTGTGGGAGTGTTTTTGCTGGTTCAAGGAACGCCTGACGCAGAAGCTCCCCCAAGGCGGCGAGTGGTTCGCTTCGCTCTTATCGGAAACCGTCGCCCGACAGTTGCTCTTCATCCTGATTGCGGTCGAGGATGAACTGAGCGCCTACGTCGTCTTCGAGACGCTCAACGCGCGCGGTCTGGAACTTTCTTCGACGGATTTGCTGAAAAACTATCTGTTTTCCAGGGTAAGCGTCCCCGCCGATCTGACGGCATTGCAGCGGCGCTGGAAAACCCTCGTCGATATCGTCAGGCAGGAGCGTTTCCCGGATTTCCTCCGCTATCATCTCTTGTGCGAATCGCCCCAAATTCGCAAGCAACGCCTCTTCAAGGATGTTCGAGACCAAGTCAAGACGCCCGCCCAGGTGTTTGCCCTGATGGACGCGATCGAGAGGAGAGCCGAGTTATTCGCGGCGATAAACGACGCCGAGCACGAGTATTGGCAGGAGAATCCGCCGGCAAAGCCCTATGTCCGCGAGTTGTTGTTGTTCAGGGCAAGCCAAATGACCCCGCTCTTGTTTGCTGCCTACGAAAAATTGGATCCGGCGGATTTCGTCCGCGTTCTCAAGCTCGTGAGCGTGATTTCCTTCCGCTATACCATCGTCGGCGGTTTGAATACCAACGCACTCGAACCCGTTTACCACCGCGCCGCGAAGGCATTGCTCACCGACCAAATCAGCAGCCCTGCCGAAATCTTCAAGTACCTGCGAGATATTTATGTCGAAGATGAAAAATTCAGGCGTGATTTCGAGATCAAGGAGATCGTGACGAGCGGGCAGAGCAAACGAATCGCCAAATACGTTTTATGCAAGCTGGAAACCAGCGCCACGGGCGTGCCGCGCGACTACGAGGCGGACACCGCGACGATAGAACATATCCTGCCGGAAAACCCGTCCGCCGCGTGGATACCGTATTTCACGGAAGAGCGGCAGAAGGACTTCACCTACCGCCTCGGCAATCTGAGCTTGCTTGAACCGGCGCTCAATCGTCAGGCGGGTAATGGCTTGCTGGCGGACAAACTGCCGCTTTACGCGCAAAGCGCTTACGAGCAAACACGGTCTATCGCCGAGCGTGGGTTGCAAGAATGGATGCCCGCGTCTCTTGACGAACGCCAGCGGAAGATGGCGCAGAAAGCCTGCCACGTCTGGCGGTCCGATTTCGTTTGATTCCTTTTCCCGTTCGTTCATGCTTTGATGCCGAGCCGCATGGCTTGGGACGATTTGAAAAAGGAATTAAAACGTCCCGATGACCCACATCGGCACACTCAACCCCGGCGACCCCGGCGCGTCGTGCGGAACGAAATTCCCGTCCCCGGTGGGGTCGACGAGCGTGTAGGGCGCGCCGTTTTCGGGGGTGACGGTGACTTGGTACAACTTGCCGTTGACGCGGTGTTCCTCGACGATTTCGCCGCTTTCGCTCTGCCGGATCGTGACCTGTGGCTGGACGGAATCGTCGATGACTTCGACAGGTGGCGGCGGCGCCTCTTCGGCTTGCGCCACTGAAAAAGCGGCGGCGCAAAATAGTACGGCAAACAGAATCGGGCGGCGCATGAGATACATTCGGCAGTTCCTGAAAACACGGAGCGAAAGAATTATATTAGGAATCGTCAAAAAATAAGCCCTTTTTTTGGCGTTGTTTTACATGGTTTGAAGGTGGGCTTTGCTCACCTTCAAACCCATACCAACCCGGCAAAAAGTAGGGTTTTACTTTTTGACGAGCGCTTTAGAGGTTGAGCCATATCTCGCGCTCGACCGAGAGCTTCGCAAAACCGTGCTTTTCGTAATGCCGGAAGATCGCGGCGACGACTTCCTTCGGCTCGTCGATCACCTGGACGAGTTCGACGTCTTCGGGCGAAATGACTTTTTCCGCGACGAGCGTATTCCTGAACCAATCGACCAAGCCGCGCCAGAAAGGTTCATGCACGAGAATGACCGGAATCTTTTGGGACTTCCCGGTCTGGACGAGCGTCATCGCTTCGAGCAGTTCGTCGAGCGTCCCGAATCCGCCGGGCATCACGACGTAGGCGTTGGCAAAGCGGACAAACATGTATTTTCGCGCGAAAAAGTGCCGGAACGACAGCGAGATATCCTGGTATCCGTTCGGTATCTGCTCGCGCGGCAACTCGATATTCAGTCCGACGCTCGGAGACTTGCCGTGGAAGGCGCCCTTGTTCGCGGCTTCCATGACGCCGGGGCCGCCGCCGGAAATGACCGAGAACCCCGCGTCGGAAAGTTGCCGCGCGATTTCCTCGGCCAGAATGTAATATGGAGAATCGGGCGAGAAGCGCGCGCTGCCGAAAATCGAGACCGCCGGACGAATCGACGACAGGCGCTGCGTTGCATCGACGAATTCTGACATAATGCCAAAAATCCGCCACGCTTCCTGCGAGGCAAACGCATTGGAAATATCGGGGTCGCCGTCGAGCGGCACTTTTTGACTTTTTCTCTTTTCGATCATGCCTGTCCTATTGCTGGTTGACGGTTCTTCGTACCTCTACCGCGCCTTTCACGCGATGCCGGATCTGCGGAACGCGCAAGGCGATCCAACGGGCGCCATTTACGGCGTTCTGAACATGCTGCGCCGCTTGGACAACGATTTCAAGGCGAAACAAGTCGCGTATAAAGCCTGCATCTTCGACGCCAAGGGAAAAACCTTCCGCAACGATTGGTATCCTGACTACAAGGCCAACCGCGCGCCGATGCCCGACGACCTCGTTCGGCAGATCGAGCCAATCCACGCGGGTGTCGCCGCGCTCGGCTGGCCGGTGCTGTCGATCGGCGGCGTCGAAGCCGACGATGTGATCGGGACGCTCGCGCGGCGCGCGGCGGCGAAAGGTCTCGATGTCGTCGTTTCGACCGGCGACAAGGATATCTCCCAACTTGTCGATGAGCATATCACACTTGTCGACACGCTGCGTAACGAGGCTTCCGACGCGGCCGGTGTCAAAAAGCGCTTCGGCGTGCCGCCCGAACGCATCGTCGACTACCTGATGCTCGTCGGCGACGCCGCCGACAATGTCCCCGGTGTTCCGAAAGTCGGCCCGAAAACGGCGGTTAAATGGCTCGAACGATACGGTTCCATCGGCGGTGTCGTCGTCGCGGCGGACGAAATCGGCGGTGCCGTCGGAGAAAGCCTGCGGGGCGCGCTCGACTTTTTTCCAATGAGCCGCAAACTGCTCACGATCCGCTGCGACGTCGACGCGCCGGAAATGCCGAAAACACTCGACGCGCTCGTCCCGCGCCCGCCGGACAGGGCTTTCCTCGCCGAGTTTTTCGCCCGTTACGAGATGAAATCCTGGCTCAAGGAAGTCCGTAATGCGCAAAGCGCGGAGAACGCCGAGCCTTCCGAAGCTTTCGACCCGGAGCCTTCCGGCATTGGCGAAGCGGCTTCGCGGGAAAAAGCCGCGCCCCTGCGGAGTGTTTCACCGCCTCCGACGCTTTTCGGCAGCGAAGAAATCGACCGCTCGGCTTTTGAGACGATTCTCGACTGGGAAAGTCTGGAACGCTGGATCGCAAAAATCGAAGCGGCGCCGCTGACCGCCGTCGATACCGAGACGACGAGCCTCGACGCCTTCGGCGCGCGCCTCGTCGGAATCTCCTTCGCCGTCGCCCCCGGCGAGGCGGCCTACCTCCCCCTGCGGCACGACTATGCCGGTGCGCCCGCTCAACTGCCCCTCGACGACGCCGTCAAACGCCTCGCCGCGTGGTTCGAGTCGCCCGCGCACGCGAAGATCGGGCAAAATCTCAAATACGACCAACACGTTTTGGCAAACCACGGCGTCGCGCTGCGCGGCGTCGCGCACGATACCTTGCTCGAATCCTACGTCGTCGAATCGGGCAAGGACGGCGCGCGGACGCACGACCTCGGTCGGCTCGCGCTGCGTCACCTTGGCCTCGAAACGATCGCGTACGAAGACCTGTGCGGCAAGGGCGCAAACCAGATCGGATTCGGCCAGGTCGACGTCGATCGCGCCTCCGTCTACAGCGCGGAGGACGCCGACCTCTGCCTGCGCCTCCACGCGCGCCTCTACCCGATGATTCTGGCCGACGCGGGTCTCACGCGGATTTACTCCGAAATCGAAATCCCTTCGCGTGAAATCCTTTTCAGGATGGAGCGCACCGGCGTTCTCATCGACTCCGCCCTGCTCGGAGAGCAAAGCCTCAAGATCGGCGCGCGTCTTGCGGAACTCGAGATCAAAGCTTACGAAGCTGCGGGGCGGTCGTTCAACGTCAATTCGCCGAAGCAACTCGCCGAAATCCTCTTCGGCAAACTCGGCCTTCCGGTCAAAAAGAAAACGCCGTCGGGGACGCCCTCGACCGACGAGGAAGTCCTTTCCGAACTCGCGCTCGACTACCCTCTGCCGAAAACCCTGCTCGAAATCCGCCAGCTCGCCAAACTCAAAGGCACGTATACCGACAAGCTCCCGAAAATGGTCAACCCGGCGACCGGGCGCGTACATACGAGTTTCGCGCAAGCCGTCGTCGTCACCGGGCGCCTCGCTTCGAGCGACCCAAACCTCCAGAATATCCCCGTGAGAACGCCCGAAGGCCGGCGCATCCGCGCCGCTTTCATCGCCCCGCCGGGACGCCGCATCGTCTCGGCAGACTACTCGCAGATCGAACTGCGCATTATGGCGCACCTCTCGGAAGACCCCCGTCTGCTCGAAGCCTTCGCGCACGGCGAGGACGTCCACCGCGCGACGGCGGCTGAAATCTTCGGCGTCACGCCGGATCATGTCGCGTCCGACCAGCGTCGTATTGCCAAGGTCATCAATTTCGGCCTGATCTACGGCATGAGCGCCTTCGGTCTCGCGCGGCAGATCGGGATCGAACGTAGCGCGGCGCAAGCGTATATCGAACGTTACTTCGCGCGCTACCCCGGCGTCGCGCGCTACATGGAAAAAACGCGGAACGCCGCAAAAGCCAACGGCTGCGTCGAAACCGTCTTCGGTCGCCGCCTCTGGCTCGCCGACATTCACGCAGCACAGGCCGGCCGCCGCCAGGGCGCCGAACGCGCCGCGATCAACGCGCCGATGCAAGGGACGGCCGCCGACCTCATCAAGCTTGCAATGATCGCCGTCCAAGACTGGATAGACCGCGAAAAGCTCGAAACGCGCCTGATCCTCCAGGTGCACGACGAACTCGTCCTCGAAGTGCCCGATAACGAACTCGACCGCGTCCGCGACGCGCTCACGCCGCTGATGACGCAAGTCGCGGCGCTCAAGGTCCCGCTCGCCGTCGAAGTCGGCGTCGGCGCAAACTGGGACGAGGCGCACTGATCAGGGGGCAGGGGACAGGGCACGGCGCGCCGTGCCCATCGGCTGTATAGGTTGGGCTGAACGAAGTGAAGCCCAACGATTCCGTATGCGCACATCAGGGATCAGGAATCAGGAGACAGAGAAATATGCGGCGCATAGCACCGGAAAATAATCTGTCTCCCGTCTCCTGACATCTGATCCCTGAAACCCACCCCCGACCCCTCCCTTGTCAGGGAGGGGGGGGGATTCGTGACTCCCTCCCCTGACAAGGGGAGGGATGGGGAGGGGTTCCCGATCTGTGTCTCAACGATCTTTCTCCGGCGGCGAAGCCGCCGGTAACTTTTCTGTCTCCTGTCCTCTGATTCCTGATCCCTGACAGGGCACGGTGCGCCGCACCCCACCATCATTCACGCACATAAGGAACCTTGGGGTTCGCAAAAAACAAGGCCGCGTGACGGGCACGTATATCTCCAAACTTTGCGACGTGTTTGGAGATATATAAATGCAGAAAAAACTGATTGCCCTCGCGGTTGCGGGTCTCGTTTCCGGCGCCGCGTTTGCTCAAACGAACGTCACGATCTACGGCGCGGCCGATGCGACGTTTGAAGTCGTTCAGGCCAAAGGCGCGGATGCTGGAAATATCGCCAGATTTAACCGTGTTCAATCCAATTCGTCGATCCTCGGTTTCCGTGGTAGCGAAGACTTGGGCGGCGGTCTGAAAGCGATCTTCCAGTTCGAATCGGGCATTGACCTTGATCATGCACGTGGTGATAGAAATGATTCAGCACGCCTTTTCAACCGCGATACTTTCGTGGGCCTGCAAGGTGCCTTCGGTCAAGTCAAGATGGGCATCAACACCGGCCCAGCGCGTAGCCTCGGCGCAGCGGTCGACTTGACGATCGGTGCAACCGGTATCGGCGCAAATACCGCGATGCTCGGCAAGGTCGCTGGTAATGGTAGCAACGCATTTGGCTACTGGGATACACGTCGCTCGAATTCGGTTCAATACGTAACGCCGAAGTTCGGTGGGTTTGAAGTCCGCGCGATGTACGGCGCTGGCGAAAGCCGTCCAGATGGAACAAAGGCTGCGGCGACGTATGAATTGGGTGGCTTCTACAATAATGGCCCATGGTACGCTGGCCTGACCTACGGCCAAGCGAAACCGAATACAGCAGGCTATGGAGTTGGTCTTGTTCCGGGAGGGGTTGTTTTGGGCGACAAAACAACGAATATCCGCTTGGCGGGCACCTACACCTTCCAAGCCGGCCACAAGATCGCCGTGTTGTTTGAACAAAACAAAGTGAATGAATGGAATGCTGGTGGGGACGATGTAAAGTCCTACACCTACGGCATCGGCGGCAAGTTCAAGGTCTCACAACCCGGCGCGATCATTGCGCAAGTCTATCAAGTCGGCAAGCTGAAAGGCGTGGAGGACGCTGGCGATTACAAGGCCAACTTCATCGCTCTCGGCTATGAACATTCGCTCTCGAAGCGCACGACCTTGAAGGCCTACTACTCGCGCATCTCCAATAAGGACCTTTCGCGTTACAGCTACGGCATCGGGAACATTGCCGGCGTTGCCGGGGGCTCCAACCCGACCGGTTTTGCTGTTGGTATCCGTCACAGCTTCTAATCTCGCCTGAAAACGATTTTAGACTTGAAAATGGGCGCTTAGGCGCCCATTTTTTTGCTTGGAGATTTCCTCACTGCCATTCCCGAATCCGGGAATCCGCCCCCTCACCCACTTCACTTCCTTATCCAAGATAGAAGAGGCGATAGCCTGCGAGAAAGCAATACAGATTCAGAGCGTGTCATACCTTTACCACGGGTGTAAAGTCCGACCACTGTTCGATGCGGAAGGCGCGGATATCGCGCACGGACTTGGGAAACCACGCACGGTCGCGTAACGCCTGAACCGCCAAGAACAAATTTGCCATATCCTCGTTATCGGTCACGTAGAGACTGCCCTGTACGCGCCGGAACCCATGCTCCGCGAGCACCGCGCCAATCTCGGTGTATGCCTGAGTCACGCCTTTGGGATGGTGTTGCTCCGTATCGGCGACCACCAAGTCAAACGCCACGGCGTACATCAGTGAGCCTCCGGGTCGTCGGTGAGGCGCGTCAGGCGGTATTCGGCTTTCTCGCCCGTTTCCACCATCGTCACTTCGACCATCCAGTCACCGTCATCCAACTGCCGTAACGGCTGACCCACTTCATACTTCGGCCCGAACGGCCCAAAGCTCTTGATTTTGCCGAGCGGAACATACGACGGCTCAATGGCTGTCTGCATGGGGAACCTCCTGAAATCCAGAATGCCCCAATTCTACCAAATCAGGTCGACGTTGTCGTTCGGCGGGCGATAGTCTCTGTACAGCGACCAGAAACTTGAGATCGCATAGGTTGGCGGTGAGCGCAGCGAACCCCAACGCAGCGGCGAATAGCCCGTGCAGGCTACGCTGAATCCCTGACTACGCAAGGATCACGCGGAAGCCAAGGTTACTCGACGGGTACGCAGATATCCAAACTTTGCGGCGTGTTTGGAGATATAAAAATGCAGAAAAAACTGATTGCCCTCGCGGTTGCGGGCCTCGTTTCCGGCGCCGCGTTTGCTCAAACGAACGTCACGATCTACGGTGCGGCGGATGCGACGTTAGAACTTGTTCAAGCCAAAGGTGCAGAAATTAGCGCACAAAACGTTGACAGGTTTAGCCGCGTCAACTCCAACTCGTCGATTTTGGGTTTCCGTGGTAGCGAAGACTTGGGCGGTGGTCTGAAAGCGATCTTCCAGTTTGAAACGGGTATCACGCACGACCAATCGGGTGCTTCGACCTTCGGGCGCGATACCTTCGTCGGCTTGCAAGGCGGCTTCGGTCAGATCAAAGCAGGTCTCATCACCGGTCCGGCGCGTAGCCTCGGCGCGGCTGTTGACCTCACGGTTGGCGCGACGGGTATCGGCGCAAACACCCCAATGCTCGGCAAACTTGGCGGTAATGCAGGTGCTGCGTTCAGCTATTGGGATACACGCCGCTCGAATGCGGTTCAATACGTGACGCCGAAGTTCGGTGGCTTTGAAGTCCGCGCGATGTACGGTGCGGGTGAAAACCAAAAGGCCGATAGTGTTGCCGGGAATCGCGATGCGGGCCGCACCTACGAACTCGGTGGTTTCTACAACAACGGGCCGTGGTACGCCGGCCTGACCTATGGGCAGGTGAAGCCGGAAAGTACCCAGCTGATCCTCGCTCCTACCGGCACGAAGCAAACCAATATCCGTTTGGCGGGTGCCTACACCTTCCAGGCCGGCCATAAAATCACCGCGCTGTTTGAACAAACCAAGGCCGATGATGTGGCTGCATACGGAAATGAAGACGTGAAGTCCTATACTTACGGCATCGGTGGCAAGTTCAAGGTCTCGCAGCCCGGCGCGATCATTGCGCAGGTCTATCAAGTCGGCAAGCTGAAAGGCGCCGTCGAGGCCAATGACTACAAGGCGAACTTCATCACGATCGGCTACGAACATGCCCTGTCGAAACGTACGGTTCTGAAGGCCTACTACTCGCGGATCGACAATAAAGAACTGGCACAGTACAACTACGGTATTGGCAATATCGGCGGTACCGCAGGTGCTGCCCCTACAGGTACTGGACTGGCTGGCGGTATCGGAGCGGGTTCCAACCCGACCGGTTTTGCTGTTGGTATCCGTCACAGCTTCTAATCCCGCCTGAAAGCGGCTTTAGACTTGGAAATGGGCGCTTCGGCGCCCATTTTTTATCTCGATTTACGGCAAACTTAGTCCAGAGACTTCGTCTTTCTCACCATTCCTGCAGGCAAGTATCACGCGCAAGCCGTTTCAAGACAAGACGAGGAAGAGTTTCATATCAGTTTTTTCTGAAGCGGCTCGCGGTGCTCTTTGACTTTTTCAACCTGGTATTCGAGTTTCAGTCCATTGTCCGTGACGCTCTGAATCCGTCTCAGATCAACGACGAGCATATCGCCCTTGCCAAAGCGTTCCCCCGTGTTGATCTTCCCAATGAAGTCATCGTCGGTAATCTGCGCGTAAAAACTGGCGGCCCCATCGTGGAATCGCCACTTGTTGGCATCTTTGAAAACGGCGGACTCAATCTGCAACAGCACGTTCTCATTGAGTGCGTCAGAAACGATATCCACGTCATCGGCGGACATTTCAAACGCGGGGACTTCCGACTTGGTGATGACCGTTATTTCCTCGTCCCGGACGCAATGAAAAGTTTCAATTCCCTCTTGGCCGAGGGGTTTGATGACGTTCCTCAAGGCTTGCCGGACGACTCGGCTTTTGTAAAGTTCGCCCGCAATCAGGTCGGCTTCAAAGACTTCAACGACTTCAGCTTCGACGATCTCGAAAACAGTCTTGTTGTCTTCAAATCGAATGGTGCCGGGTTTGCGCCCTTTGAGCCATTTGATCAAGCCGCCCGATGCCGTTTGGGCGACCAGCCCAATGCCTCCGAGGATGGCCAGCAGGTTGGCCGTTGCTGTCGCCTCTGAACCGCTCAGGATCGACACGATCTGATGAACCACGTCCTGGACGACGATGAGATCGATTCCAAACGATCCGCTCTTGAAATTGCCCTGAACGTTGATGCGGACATCCGGGCCTTCAGGAAACATGATCTTGTTGGACTGTTCGATGAGTTCTGAAAGCGCGAACAATGCCGGCGCCAGTTCCCTCACGTCCATCTGGTGGAAAGTCAGGGCTGGGCCGTCGTATTTGATCGAAAAATGCAACGAAGCGCTCATTGAAAACTCCCTTGGTCACGGGCACGGATTGAAGCAAACATAAACGCTCTCCATCTTTTCTCGCTACTCCTGCGGGCAGGTATCACGGGCAAGCCGGTTCCTTCAGGGCGCGCGCAATGTCGCCCAAGGCCGCGCGGGCCAAGCTACCATCGCCGGGGTCATCCGCTAGACACGCTTCAAAATAGAATGCAATGTCTTCCTCGGTCTTGAGTGTATCAACCGCATCCCACCGGCTGAATCCCTCTGGAATATCGATATTCAAGGGCATTTCCATGATTCACTCCTTCCAATTTCAGGATTGGCGGGAGGCGTTCCCGATCTTATCGCGCCACTTTCGCAGTCATTTCAAGGCCAAGCGCCCCCATGAGCGCCAGCGTGGTACGCAATGTCGGATTGCCGTCCTCGCTGAACGACCGATAAAGTTGGTTGCGGGACAGACCGGTTTCCTTGGCGATTTGCGTCATGCCCTTTGCGCGCGCAACGACGCCCAGCGCATGTGCGATATACGACGGGTTACACGTATAAAAAGCCTCCTCCATGAAAAGAGCAATCGCCTCATCCGAGGCCAAATCTTCCGCTGGATCATAAAGGGTTAGTTTTTCGGTCATGAGTAGATTTCCGCTAAATGCTTGGCTTTCCCGATATCCGTCCGCATCCTGCGTGTTTTTACCGCTATTCAAAATACCAAAAAAATGGGCGCCGAAGCGCCCATTTTTAATTTCAAACCGCTTTTACACGATTAGAAGCTGTGACGGATACCGACGGAGTAACCGGTCGGGTCTGAACCGGCAGCGGCGCCACCGATGTTGCCGATCCCATAGTTGTAATGCGCGAGGTCCTTGTTGGAGATGCGCGAGTAGTAGGCCTTCAGGGTCGTGCGCTTCGAGAGCGAATGTTCATAGCCGATCGAGATCAAATTGGCCTTGTAATCGCCAGCGACATTGTCAATGCCTTTCAGCTTGCCGACTTGATAGACTTGCGCGATGATCGCGCCGGGTTGCGAGACCTTGAACTTGCCGCCGATGCCGTAGGTGTAGGACTTCACGTCATCCCCACCCGCATTCCATTGATCGACTTTGTTTTGTTCAAACAACACGGCGATCTTGTGACCGGCCTGGAAGGTGTAGGTACCCGCGAAGCGGATATTGGTCGCCTTCTCACCCAAAACCACCCCTGCCGGAACGGCTGCAATGCCGCCAGTCTTCGGTTTGGCTTGACCGTAGGTCAGACCGGCGTACCACGGGCCGTTGTTATAGAAGCCGCCCAATTCATAGACCGCTCCAGCCTTCTGTCCATCAGCACGTTGTTCGCCGGCGCCGTACATCGCGCGAACTTCAAACCCGCCGAACTTCGGCGTTACGTATTGGACCGAATTCGAACGACGCGTATCCCAGAGGCCAAACGAGTTGCCGCCGTTGCCGCCGACCTTGCCGAGCATCGCGGTGTTCGCGCCGATACCCGTCGCGCCGATCGTGAGGTCAACCGCCGCGCCGAGGCTACGCGCTGGGCCGGTGATGAGACCTGCCTTGACTTGGCCGAAGCCGCCTTGCAGACCGACGAAGGTGTCGCGGCCGAAGCTGAGGGCTGTGCTCGCATCAACATTGACACCGCCTTCAAATTGGAAGATCGCTTTCAGGCCGCCGCCCAGGTCTTCGCTGCCGCGAAAACCGAGGATCGAAGAATTGGAGTTGACGCGGAAGCGGTTCAGTTGATCCACACCGGCACCCGACGCGTCCTTCGCTTGAACGAATTCAAGGGAGGCATCGGCCGCGCCGTAGATCGTGACGTTCGTTTGAGCAAACGCGGCGCCGGAAACGAGACCCGCAACCGCGAGGGCAATCAGTTTTTTCTGCATTTATATATCTCCTAAAATTAGGGAATGCAGAAAAAAACCGCCACGTGATGCGCCTTAAGGCGCCCCGATTTCCCGGCGCCTATTTCTTCTTTCGGCGATTCAGATTATCGAGGACATTCACCGCGTCGTGGAGCCGATTCGGCGCCAGATGCGCGTAGCGTTCTGTCATCTTGATCGAGCTGTGTCCCAGAAGATCGCGTATTTTCGCCAGTTCGACCCCTTCGCTGACCAGCCAACTGGCAAAGGTATGGCGAAGGTCGTGGATATGGAAATTCTTGATGCCGGCCAGCGTCGCCGCCTTTTCAAATATCCAGTTGATGGCCCGGTAACGCTCGCCCGACTTCTTGCAGAAAACCCAGGGTGAATCGGGGCAGTGTTTCTGGCGATAACGATCCCTCCGCTCGAAAACGCTGCGTGCGCCCTGGTTGATCGGAATATAGCGGGTATTCCCGGACTTCGTCGTTCTGGAATTCAGAGTCAGGATATTCCGCTTCCAGTCGATATCCTGAAAGCACAACTGAAGCAACTCCCCCTTTCTGCACCCCGTGTTCAGCGCCAGCTCGATAAAATCGGCAAGCGTCTCGTTCCGGGTCGATCTCGCGCATTCCAGGAGACGCATGGCCTCTTCCCTCTCGATGTAGCGAACTCGCTTTTGTGAAGCGACGAAAGGGATGCCGCGAACGGGGTTCTGCAAATCCCAAGCGTAATATTTTTGCACATGTGTGTAAACGCTGGAGAGATTCAACAAGTCGATCGAGATTGACGAAAGCATCTTCCCGTTCTTGCGCTCGGACTCGATATACCTCATCAAATCGGACTTCGCAAGGTCAAGGACAAGACAATTCCCGAAGAAACGTTGCAGGCGAATCAAGCACCTTTCCTTGTAATACACGGATTTGAGCCGATGACGCACCGCTTCGATGTAGAGATGAAAAAATTCTTCCAACAGCATTTCCGCAGGGATCTCGGCGGGTGGGCGCAAGCCTGCCGTTTCCAAAGGTGGAACGGGTAGATCGTCACCGAAAAGTTCGAGTTGTACGCCCATGTTCGCTCCCCCTTATAGTACGTTGAAATTATTCCAAACAACAAAAAGCGCATTGATCATGCGGCCGGGATAGATTCGCCCACCTCATTTTCGGCTCGCGTTTACCGTTTCGCCGGACGTTCGGCACGAGGTCGAAACAGCGCTCCGAACGCCCCGGCGACGCGGTTCCCACCCCTTTGGCGCCGCGTAAGCGGAGGGCATTGCAAGTGAATAAAGGCGCAAGTACAACAGGAAACAGCGCTTCTGTCCAGCCCGTTTTCCCGAAATTT
>JAISAZ010000110.1 GCA_031266435.1 Accumulibacter sp. | reverse complement strand
CGTCGGGGAACAGCAACTTCCCGACTTCTTTCTACAACTTTTTCCCGCCTAACGTAACAGCATAATCCGACTCGTAAAATCCCTCCCCTTCAGACTCATCTCCAAATTGGAATAGACTGGCGTAGTACTCACTTCTGACTTGGTCTACAGGAACTGGCTGTCTTCGTCGAAGGGATGGGTTAGACGTCGTCACTACCAATGCCGTTTTCTTCGTTTACCATGCGCTCGCCTTCTCGCAAGAGATGAGTGGGGGCAGAGATCCAAATCAACTCTACGGGATTAATTTGAAATATTTCTCCGTCCTCGTCCTCAAACTTGGGATAGGGCACTGCATCGGGGCCATACTCAAGGTCGGTGAATAGATCGAAAAGTCGATCAGGTGCCTCAGTGAATGCCTCGACGGACTTTGCTCGATCACGGAATCGAAGTTCGATAACCCTATCGTCACGAGTCTCATCAGGAGGTAGTTCCGAAGGGTCCCACAGGAATCTGACTGCTTGAAGCTCTCCGAGATTAAGGGCGAACGACCGTCCTTTGAGCGTTTCGAACCAGAAGAATCGAACGCTGGCGGAGTCCTTATCCGTATCAGACAAGATTTTATTTAAGCGCGTCGACTCGCCTTTGCGCACGGGGACGATCAAGTCGTTCGACTGACCTCGTAACAGGAATCTTAGAAAGTACTTCTTGGCCATACAGTAGCCTACGGAAAATGGGGGTTTTCGACGCCTAACATTGCACTTCAGGGGACGCACCGTAAGCGGCGTGCCTCTGGGCTTTTATGTTAGGCGACGGACTGCGAAAAAGCAACAGAGGCTTGAGACCGCGAACCGCGAACCGGCGCGGGAGAAGCGCGCAGATAGTTGAACCTGCTCGAACAAAACCAGCTATTCCAAACGCGGTAATCGGGGCTTGCCTCCGACGGCAACCCGGAGCCAGACAGCCATGCCTGAAGCAAAGTGCAAAAGCTGGTATCGGCGAGGCGGCAAAATGTAGCGGACATGGGCGCTTGCGCGGCATAACGTGCAGTTCAGCGGCGGCGGAACCGTCCGCTTGGACGAGTAGTCAGGCGCGAACGGGGAAAGCGGACATTGCTGCTACCAACGATTGCACCGAAGCCTGGAGCTGGGACTGATCGATGCAGATCTTAAAGAAAAGCATGTTACCGATGCCGGCTTGGTCTTGCGCCTTACCGGAAATGTTTATGTGGCCTAGACCGTCACCGACAGCTTCAAGCTGTAACTGCTCTTCCATGGTTTCAAGTCGAGCGCTACCGGTAAGGGTTTGGTAGAGAGAGATGAGCTGAGTTTGAAAGGACTCCAGCTCACCCGTTAAAAACGCAGCAGGGAACTTGCCGCTAAAAGCTCCGCAACTGACAGAAACCTCTACAGAAAGCCAATTGTCGTCGTAGCAGTCGCCAGAGGCCGCACGCTCGTATCCGAACACGGTGATCTCCAAGCGCCCATGCTCTTGCTCGCCAAACACAATGGACTTCATTTCATACCCAAGGTAAAAGATCAGGGGCGCGCCACCTGCGGCGCGTCCCGCGGGAGCGCAATCTTAGGCGATGGCCTGCGATAATGCAAGAAGGATTGAGTCCGCGAGGTGCGAATTTGAGCGAAACGGCGCAAGAGAAGAACACGAACGATTGCGCCCACGCGGACAAAAACCGCCGTTCAGAGTACGGTAATTGGAGCCTGCTCTTGAACTAGCGGAAGCAAGCGTGAATCTTCCAGCGCCGCAAGACGATGACCAATGCCATGCAGGTAATCTTTGTTTGAAGCAAACGCGAGAAACGACGCAACGCTTGATTGGCGAACAAGCATGGCTGCGTCCCAACGCTCGCTGCTTGGGCCAATCAGGAACGGTCCGCCTTTACCATAGAATAAAACCTCACCTCCAGAAGCCTCCAGGAACGGAAGCGTATGCTCCATATAAAGACGGTAGGCGGCCTCACCGGAGATCGGCGAGGTCGGCGCAAGCGAAGGATTGGCCGAATAATCGGCAACTGAGCGAAAGCGCATTAAATTGAGCATAACCACACTGCCAGAAATGCCGCGAGTGAAGAACTCACGACCTGATTCTTGTGTGGGTTCGAGGCATGCTTGAGGAGTAGTCATGGCAATTCCAAAATTGGAGAAAATGTGTCATTACACACCTGACGCCTGAGTTAAGCCGTGCCGCGAAGCCGGTTCGGGTTGAATGAATTGTCATGCCATAGCTCAGTTGCCATAGCTGACTGAGACTCCGGCCACTGAATTTTCTTGCTTAAACACCTTGGCGGAGCCAAGACCTGCCAAATGTAAGGCAGAATCCAAGTGCCATTGAGCGCGCAACGGAACAGTGCCATCGATGATGAGGGTGTTGCCAGCATTGTTGGGGAGCGTTGCGGTGGCGGAAATGATAGAGACCTGCGTGTTGAAGCCAGTTGTAGCGCCACAATTGCGATTGAACATAACGACCTTGAGCTTTCCGGAAGGTGAGGCGACTGTTTGGGATATCTCGTTCTCGCAGGAATTGCAGCCTGCAAGGACCGTCGAAATAGCAAGCACTGCAATCAGTTGTAGCGAAAGTCTCATGCAGCTTAAGGCCTGAATCAAGCCGCGCCGTGAAGCCGGTGTCGGCTTGAATGAACTGTCATGTGCCATCTGGAAAGTAGCGAAAATGTCCATTGACTGGATACGCAAAGAGGATATCGTCTTCTGCGGTGCCGGCGCCAATGTTATGAATGATCAATGGCCTGTCACTTCCTAGCGCAAGACGATCCGAAACGATGCCTATATGCGGGAGTCCACCAGGGAGGCGCCATGTCACAAGATCGCCGGCATGGTAGTCGGAAGCTCGGGTACTGACGGGCAAGGACGCTTTCGCGCGGTTCAGGAAGGTCTCGATATTTGGAACGCGCCGATGATCGATGTTTGTATCCGTCGATTTGTTTCTCCACAGCTTTGGATACGCGGAGAAGTTATTTCGCATGTCCTTGTGAATCAGTTGCTGAAAGTCGATACCGATGTGTCTGTAAGCTCGTATTACAACGTCGGTACAAACGCCACGGTCATTTGGCACATCTCCGCCTGGATAGGGGATGCTGTAATAGCCTGGGTCGTATCTCTCACCCAGGGTCATTCTTGCCCGACTTGCTTCAATGATCGTGCGAACGCGAGCAGGGAGACTGGATTGGGCGGAGATCGAATTTTCCGCCGCTTGAGCGGCAGGCTGAGCAGGTGGTTTCTTTTGGCATGCGCATACAGAAAAAGCAATGCAAAGACCAATGCCGAAAGTTGCGAGATGCTTGACCGGATTGTTAAGGGCGACGCGTCTCAATACGCTGAAGTTGAACATGCTTTGAAGTTGCCTCATGAATGAGTTGCTCCGTTTGGCTCTTGAAGTCAGCGATATATTGGGCGGAAAAATCGACGGGATGGTCGATTACTCGCACGATGCTGATAACGAAACCATTTTCCGGCGTATACGAGAGTTGCAAATACTCTTCGAACGGCTGTCGGAGAACTCCTGACTTTCCGCTCCCTAATTCAAAGGCCGCATAGTCAGGATTCTTGTTTCCGGCCTGAGTAACTTCGTGCATTCCTTTCGACTTCAGAAGCCCCTTGAAGCCGGTAAAGATATTCCGCACCCCCTCGCTCGTCAGGGTTTCGGCTGGCGCAACGCGAAAGTCGTGTGTGTACATATGCGTACAGCCTGCGAGCAGAAGTACGAAAGCAATGATTGCAACGCGGATGGTTGGCATGGAGTACCCCTAATGTGAAAGCTCAGGCGCGCGCCGCTTGCGACGCGCCCCACTGGAACACCATGTTAGGCGATGGCCTGCGATAAGGCAAGAAGGATTGAATCCGCGAGGTGCGAATGGGAATGAAGCGGCGCAAGGAAAGAACACGAACGGTTGCGTCCGCGCGGACAAAAACCGCTGTTTGGAGCGCGGTAATTGGTACTTGCCACCGATGACGGCAAACCGGAGGCAGACAGCATCGCTTGAAGCGAAGTGCAAAATCTTGACCGAATGCTTAGTCAGATGTTTGCTCCTTTGGCTCAACCCAATTCGGCCTGAGCCCGAGCTGAAATTCTTTGCGCACTTTCTCCAGCGATGGACCATACCCCATGTTGGCTTCGATCTCGCCAACACAGCCCCAACAATCGCCGCCGCAATCGACGGAGAGCGGATCATCACTCACATTTAGCTCGCGGCCACAAGTTTTGCAGATCATGGTACTGGTTTGAGTGCTCTGATCTTTAAAGTAGCCCGCAACGGTTTTCGGGAAAACCAGCAGAGCGGCCGAAACCAGGTAGGAAAACGACATGACGTAAAGAACAATGGATTTCTCAATGCTTTGCGGGTTATTAGCCATTACGAACAATGCCATCGTTCCGGCTAGTGTTAGCAAGATGACAAAGACCCAGCGATCCCAATTTTTTCCCTTGAACAGGAACCAGCAAAGAACACAGTTAACAATAAATCTTCCGATGTCCTTTACTTTTGGTGACGGGAACCAACTGAGTATTGAGAGTACGAGAACGACGGCAATTATTGAAACTACGATACTCCTGGCGGATGGATTATTCATTTGTATTCCCACCGTGAAAGCTCAGGCGCGCGCCGCTTGCGACGCGTCCCATGAAGCGCAATGTCATGCGCGAAGTCAATCATTGAGCGTGTCAATTAAGGTCTTAGTCCCATCATTGGCAGGGACAGTGCAAGGCATACCGGCCATGTAGCGATACAAATCCCGCCTCCCACTACGAAAGCAGCAGACCCAAGCAATTCAGCTTTCATTGTTTGATTGTCGACTACGACCCCTACGGTGTAACGCTGATCCAGCTTTTGATAATTAGCACCCAGCATTGTCTCAGGTATTCCACCAAAGAATCGCCGACCGGTTATGGATAACGGCAGGTAAAAAGCGCCGCCTAGATTTTTTGTGTATTTCTCGGCATCAGCATCAGACCATCCAGAGGTGCGAGGTATTGGCTTGCCGTCTTGCACCACTCCCATTCGCCCTTTGAGTGAATAAATTTGACCGTGAGAAAAGCCGATACTCTCGGCCACCTGCTTCAGGTCCTCATGATCCTGAAAAAACGAATCGGACAGGATAACGGAAAAATGGCCAAGAATCGTCTCATCTTTGTTGACTTTAAATGCCATCGCGCCATCATTTGGAAACAGCAAACTGATGCCTTCTTTCAGCGGCGACTTCATCGCCGATGACAAAGGTTCCGGGATATCCAATTCATAGGTGTATTTGCCGGTTCCAATGACCAGAACTTTTTTGAGGTCGGATGAAATACGTACCTCCGTAAAGCTTTCTTTGTATTGCGAAGGGGATGACGCACAGCCAGCCAGTAGAGCCGAGAAAGTTATTGCCAAGACAATGAATCGCATTATGTCTCCTTGAATAATTTGGCGAAATATATGGAGCCTGACGTGAAAGCTCAGGGGCGCGCCCCGTTGGAGCGCAATCTTAGGCGACGGTCTGCGATAAGGCAAGACTACGCTGGACACCGGGTTTCTATACCCTTACGGTCATTTTATTCGCCGCTGTGTTGGGGTTCGCTTCGCTTACCCCAACCTATGCATTCAGAAATCAGATGTCAGGAATCAGGGATCAGATGAAAACCGATCGGTGTTTCAAATCTCTTCCACGGCGACGAAGCCGCCGGTAACTGATCTGATTCCTGATCCCTGATTCAGCGTCGTATCGATACGCTGGCGACGGAGGAGAGGATCAGCGCCGCGGCGAGCGCTTCGCGCCATCCGAGCGATTCGTTCAGGAGGAGGGCGCCGCTGACGACGCCGATGAGCGGGACGCCGAGCGACGAGAGCGACGAAACGGAGACGGGGAGCATCAGGACGATGCGGTTCCACGCCCAGTAGCAGAGCATGAAGTTGAGGAAGATCGTGTAGACGACGCCGAGGATCGCCGCCGTACCGGGGACGATCAGGCGCGAGGTTTCGAGCGGGAGGGCGGCGACGAGGAGCGGCAGCCCTCCGAAAACCATGCTCCACGCGGTGAGGACGATCGTCGGCATGGCGACGCGCTGGCGTTTGAGCAGGACGATTCCGATCGCCCAGCACCACGCGGCGGCGATCATGCAGAGCGTCCCCAGCCACGCGGCGCGGATCGCGGCGAAGTCGTTTCCCATGAGTACGGCGATTCCGGCGAGGCCGCAGACCAGGCTGGCGATGCGCTGCCAAACGATGCGTTCGCCGAGGAAGTACATCGACAGAAGGCTGCTCCAGAGCGGCATCGTGTATCCGAGGAGCGCGGCGCGCCCCGATGGGATCATCGAGACGCCGTAAATTATGAGGCAGTTCCACGCGGTGATGTTGAAGAGCGATATTCCTATCAGGGGCCGCCACGCGCTTTGTGGAATTTTGATTTTGTGACCGCCCGCGCGGGCGACGGCGAGGAGGCCGAGTCCGGCGAGGATCAGCGTCGTCGAGCGGAAGTAAAGCGGCGGGATGTCCCTCAGGATGATCTTCATGACCGACCAGTTGATTCCCCAGAACAGGGAAACGGCGGCGAGGAGGACGAGGCCGAAGGCGGAGAAACGCTCGTCGGGCGGATTCGGGGGGCTTGGTTGGGGTGCCATCGTCGGGCGGGTTTTCATTCCCTTTCCAGTTTGTCCCGGGTCGACTTCGCTTTGCGGGACGCAAGACCCGTGAAGCGGCTCGGCATCAAGGCATGAAGGGACTGGAAAGGGAATCAGTTGTCTTTTTCGATTTCAAGCCAGAGGCATTTGCCCTTGTTTTCTTCGCGGATTTGCGAAAGCAGGCGTCGGTGTTCTTCGTTTTCGTCTGCGCTCGCGTGGAGGACGCGCGGGGGTTTTTTGTTCGCAGCGCGTGCCGCGCGGTTTTTCCCGGAGGGCGCGGGGCCGGCGAGTTCCATGTCGAGGCTGCCCTGACCGCGCGTCATCGCGATATAGACTTCCGAGAGGAGTTCGGCGTCGAGCAACGCGCCGTGCAGCGTGCGCCGCGCGTTGTCGACGCCGTAGCGGGTACAGAGCGCGTCGAGTTTGTTGCTTTTGCCGGGGAAAAGCTCTTTTGCCATGCGCAGCGTGTCGCATACGCCGTCGCAGATCGTTTCGATCGGTGCGAGGTCGATCCGCAGAAGTTCGGCGTTCAGAAAGGCGACATCGAAGGGCGCGTTGTGAATGACGAGTTCGGCGCCACGGACGAAGTCGAGGAATTCGGCGGCGATGTCGCCGAAAAGCGGCTTGTCCTGAAGAAAGTCCAGGTTGATTCCGTGGACTTCGAGCGCGCCGGCGTCGATTTCGCGTTCGGGGTTCAGGTAGTAGTGGAATTTCCGGTCGGTGAGTTGGCGACCGAGCATTTCGACGCATCCGATTTCGATGACGCGATGCCCTTGCTTGGGGTCGAGTCCGGTGGTTTCGGTGTCCAGAAAGATTTTTCGCATGGGGGGTTCTTGCGCTTGGGCTTGAAGTGAAGTGGGGAACGGGTATCTATTGGGTCTGACGGGTCAGTATTTCGTCGATGCCGCGATTGGCAAGACGGTCGGCGCGCTCGTTGCCGGGGTTGCCGGCGTGCCCTTTGACCCATTTCCATTCGATCGCGCGCTTTTTGACCTGCGCGTCGAGGGCGATCCATAAATCCTGGTTTTTCACCGCTTTGCCTTCGGCGTTTTTCCAGCCGTTGCGCCGCCAGTTGAAAATCCACTGGGTGATGCCTTGCTGGACGTATTTCGAATCGGTAAAGAGATGGATCGTCGAATTCGGGTCGATCGATTCGACCGCGCGGATGACGGCCGTGAGTTCCATCCGGTTGTTCGTCGTGAGTATCTCGCCGCCCCAGAGTTCCTTTTCGACGCCGTTTTCCGCGACGAGGGCACCCCATCCGCCGGGGCCGGGGTTGTTTCGACACGCGCCGTCAGTATAGACCTTAAAGATTTTCTCATTGAACACGTTGTTCGGATTCCTTTCTGGTGGCGGCGCCGAGCGCTTTGCTCGACGCCTTCTCCTCGTTCCATTTGGGTAAAAGCAAACGCAGACCCCGCACCTTCTTTATGGCGCGGAGCACATAGACGCCGCCGGCGAAACTCCACCAGCGGTCGCCCGCCGCTTCCATGAAACGCCATCGCTTGAGCCAGGCTTCCTGGCGGCAGGGCGGCGCGTAACAGCCGAAATTTCCACGGTCGACTTCAAAACTGAGCAATTGTAACCAGTCTCTCAAGCGAAGGACTGAAATGTAGTTTCCGTCTTCGGGGAAGTCGCGCGCCGCCGGTGAGAAGCGGCGGCGAAGGCCCCAGAGCGAGATCGGGTTGAAGCCCGTGATGAGAACTTGCCCTTCGGGAATGAGGACGCGCTCGACTTCGCGGAGGATCTGGTGCGGGTTTTCATGGAACTCCAGGACGTGTGGCATGACGACGAGGTCGATGCACGCCGAGGCGAAAGGCAGCTCGCGCAGATCGCAGCGCACGTCGACGCCTTCGTGTTCCCCGACGGTCCGGCGGAGCGGTATCCGGCTCTTTGCGAGGAAGGGGCATTCCGAATATCCGAGCTGAAGCGCGTTATAACCGAAAAGATCGGCTATCATCACCTCGATTTTCGATTGTTCCCATTCGGCGATGTAACGTCCTCGAGGAGTTTCCAGCCATTTTCCAATTTTTGGAATTGACATTTTTCCGCATTCTTCAATAATCAGCGTATGTTCGACATAACCTGCATTCCGGCGCTCAAGGATAACTATATCTGGCTGCTTCATAAAGGCCGGACGGCGATCGTCGTCGACCCGGGCGAAGCGTTTCCGGTCGAGGAGGCGCTTTCCCGTGAAAAACTGTCCTTGCGCGCGGTACTCATCACGCACGCGCACGCCGACCATCAAGGGGGTGTGGCTGAACTGATCGCAATGCGTCCCCTGGAAGTTTTCGGCCCCGCGGCGGAGTCTATCACAGCAATGACCCGGCCTTTGCAGGGGGGGGAGGCGATCGACCCCGACTGGGACGGCGGCGAACTGAAGGTGATTTTCGTCCCCGGACATACGCGCGCGCATCTGGCGTATTACGGCGGGGGCTGTCTTTTCTGCGGCGATACGCTTTTTGCCGGCGGCTGCGGTCGCGTTTTCGAAGGGACGCCGGAACAAATGTTCGATTCGCTGGAGCGTCTCGCTCTTCTGCCCGATGAGACCGCCGTTTATTGTGCGCACGAGTATACTGAAGCGAACCTGCGCTTTGCGATGGCCGTCGAACCGGGTAACCGTCTTTTGCGCGCGCGGGTCAACGAGGTCGCCGTCGCGCGCGCGAAAGGCTGGGCGACGCTGCCGACCACGCTGACGGTCGAGAAAGCGACGAATCCCTTCCTGCGCTGCGATTCGCCCGAAGTCGTCGCTTCCGCCGTGCGTCGGATGGGTCCCGAGTCTCTGGAAAAATTCAGACATTTCCCCGACCCCCGGATCGTTTTTTCAGTATTGCGCGCGTGGAAAAACGAGTTCAGATAGACGTCGGATTGCCAGACGGCGGCTTTTTCTTCCTGATCATGGGTTGTGACGCATGAAAAAATTCTCTCTTTCGCCGCGCAAGGCGAAAAAATACGCCTTGTGGTTTTTTTCCGGGCTGCTCGTGTTCGGGGTCGTCTGCTTTTTCACGCTTCCGCCGTGGATCAAGAGTTACGCGACGAACGAAATCGCCGCGCGCATCCATCGGGACGTGCGTATTCAGAAGATTTCGGTCAATCCCTACGCGCTTTCGTTGACGATCGAGGGTCTGGAAGTTGGCGAGCGAAACGACGAGTCGAGACGCGAGGGCGGCAGCGGAGCGAAGCGAGACGCCGATGGAAAACTTTTCTTCGCGCTCGACAAACTGTATCTGAATATCGAAGTCTCTTCGCTTTTCAGAAACGCCCTCGTGTTCAACGAGGTTCGCCTCGAAAAACCGAGGCTTGCGATCGTCCGCCTCGAAGGCGGTCGCTATAATTTTTCCGACCTGATCGAAAATCCCGGCGGCGGAAAGGCGGAAGTGAAGGAGGGCAAGGCCGGAAGCGGGGCGGGGAAAGAGGCGGAGAAAGAGGCGGGGAAAGAGGCGGGGAAGGGGGGCGAAAACGACGCGCGCGGCGCGATTCCGCGCTTTTCGCTGAGCAATATTCGGGTCATCGACGGAAAAATCGACTTCAACGACCGCCCGCGAAAAGTCACGAGCACGGTCGACGAAATCAATTTGGCGCTCCCCTTCGTTTCAAGCATTCCTCAAGCGGTCCGGGTATTCGACGAGCCTTCGCTCTCGGCGCGCGTCGACGGTTCGCTCTTTGCGTTCAAGGGGAAGAGCCGCTTGCAGATCGGTTCGCTCGAAAGCGAACTCGCGCTCGATTTTGCCGATCTCGCGTTGCCGAAATACCTCGCGTATCTGCCGGTCGAACTGCCGGTCAAGGTCAAATCGGGCAAACTCGACGGGATGCTCAAAGTGAATTTCAGGCAGAGCGATTCAACGCTCGAATTTTCGGGGAACGCGGCGCTCAAGGAACTCGATCTCGCGGACGCCGCTGGCGTGGAACTCGCGAGCGCCAAGCGCCTCGACGTGTCGCTCGATTCCGTCGACCCGCTGCGCCAAAAAATTCAGATCGGCAGCGTTGCGCTCGACTCGCCGAAAATAAACGTCCAGACGAGTCCTTCGGGCGCCCTGAACTGGGAGGCGCTTTTCTCGAAGAAAAAAACGCCTTCCGGGAAGCCCGAAGCGCCTATCGAGTGGTCGGTCGCCCAAACGTCCGTATCGAATGCTTCTTTGCGCTGGAGTGACAGGCGTCGCGCCAAACCTACCGTTTTCACGGTCGATTCGCTGAACGCGAAATTGTCGAAAATCGACGTTTCGCTCGCTTCGCCGGTCAAGGTCGAAGCGAGCTTTGATCTGGGCGAAAAAAACGAAGCGTCGCAAGCGCCGCAGGCGTCGTTCTCAGGGAGCGTCGTTCCTTCGCCGCTCGAAGCGGAATTGAAGCTCGGCGCGTCCAGGCTGAACCTGGCGGCGCTTCAACCGCTGTTCGACGACGCGCTGAACCTCACTCTGACGAGGGGGCGCCTGAACGGAAGCGGCGTCCTTTCTTTGCGTCAGCCCGCGAATGCGGCGCTAAAAAATACCGCTGTGGTTTTTTCGGGCGATGTTTCCGCCGAAGACCTTCGGGCGGTCTACAAGGACAATAAATCGAGCGCGCTCTCCCTGGAATCGCTTCGCCTGAATCGGGTCGATTTTCGCCAGAACCCCGACACGTTCTCGGTAAACGAAATCGACGTATCGGGTTTCACGGCGCGCGCGGTCCTCGCGCCGAATGAAAAATTCAGTCTTTTCAAGCTACTGCGCGGCGATGAGCCGCCCCCCGCCGCCGCGACGGCGCCCACTGAAGAAGGCGCGGCGCCACCCGAAAGACCCCGTCCGGCGAGCGAGACGCGCGCGCGGACTCTCCGTATTGGCAGGATCGGCGTCGAGAAAAGCAGCGTCTTTTTCAGCGACCATCACGTCAAGCCGAATTATTCGACGAGCCTTCGCAATATTTCCGGCTCGGTCGAAAATCTCTCGTCGGACGCCAGGACGCGCGCGCGCCTCACGCTACGCGGTCGATACGACAACGTCGTTCCTTTCGTCGTACGGGCGCAGCTCAATCCCTTCTCGTCGACGCCCTACCTCGACCTCGCCGGAGAGATCAAGGGCGTCGAAATGACGCAGTTTTCGGGGTATTCCGGCAAATACGCGGGACATTCGATCCAGAAAGGGAAGCTTTCGATCACGGCGCAATACCAGATCGAGGAAAATCAACTGACCGCCGAGAATCACATTTTCATCGACCAGTTCGACTTCGGCAGGGCGGTCGAAAGCCCCGACGCGACGACCTTGCCCGTGACGCTGTTCGTTTCGCTCCTGAAGAACAGAAACGGCGAAATCACGGTGGACCTTCCGGTCAGCGGGCAGACCGACGACCCGCACTTCAGCGTCGGCGGGCTGGTTTTCGAGGCGATCCTGAACCTTTTGATGAAGGCCGTTTCTTCGCCCTTCACCTTGTTGACGTCGATGTTCGGAGGCGGCGAAGAAATGTCGGCGCTCGAATTCGACTACGGAAGCGCGACGATCAAGCCGGAGACGCAAAAGAGCATCGAGACGCTCTCGAAGGTTTTTTACGAACGCCCCGGATTGAAAGCCGATCTCCGGGGGCGCGTCGACCAAAAGCGCGACGCCGAGGGTCTCAAGCGAATCCTCGTCGACAACAAGATCAGGATGGCGAAGCGCGAACGGATGAGCGAAGCGGAGATCAGGAATATCGGCGCGGTCGAAGTGAGCGAGGCGGAATACCCCGACCTGCTCGAACGCGTCTATCGCGACGGGGATTTTGAAAAACCGCGCAATTTCGTCGGTTTCACCAAGACGCTCCCGGTCGAGGAAATGCGAAAACTCCTGATGGAAAACACGCGCGTCGGCGAGGAAGAATTGCGCAATCTGGCGGACCGCAGGGCGCGCGCGGTACGCGACGCCCTGGTCGAACGCGGCGTATCGGACGAGCGGCTCTTCTTGCTCCCGTCACGCCTCGGCAGGCGTCAGGAAGACGCGGCTTCGTCTGGAACGTCTGAAGGCGAAAGCGAGCAAGAGAGTGGGCAGGAGAGCGGACAGGACGCCGGACCGGCGCCGACGCGGGAGCGTGGGAGCGATGCGAGCGAAAACGCCCCGACCGCGCCGAAGCTTCCCAACGCGCCCGATGCGCCCAACGTGTCCAACGCTTCCGACGCTTCCGACGCTTCCGATGCGCCCAAGGCTCCAGGCGCGCCCAAGGCCCCGGCGGAACAAGCGGGGAGAAATCGCGTCGATATTACGTTAAAATAACGGCGCCGTGCTTTGCCAAGGACGCGCCGCCCGATGGTTTCGTAAAAGGCGGCGACGCCCTCGGTGCGGAACGGACGGGTTGCCGTGCGATTTTTACGTTTCGTATACTTTGTTTGACGTACGCGAGTATTTTCATCGCGGCTTGTCTACAATGGACGAAAACGCTTGAAAAGGGAGAATCCTCCGCAGATTTGTGAAGAATTCGATCATGTTCTCCATCCGACTGAAGATATTCGGCATCATCGTCGCCGTCGTCGTCGCCATAACGGGCGTGAGCGGTTGCGTCGGCTATCTTTTGACCTACCAGCGCGTGCTCAGCGTCATCATCGACGACGCCAACGTGCTTCGCGGTATCGCAAGCAAGCTCGTCGCCGAGAGGGTCGTCGAGTTGAAGGAAGAGGCGAAAAGCCTCGCCAACGCGCTTCGGGAAGAGCCTCCGGAAAAGCGGAACGCTATCCTGAGAAACAATTCGCGCCAGTTCGAATACCTCTCCGCCGCCGTGTTTGACAAAGGCATCCCGGTCGCCTCTTACGGGGAAGCCTTGCCCGGTGAGGCGCATCTTTCCAGCGAATACGCGCGCCGCGCGCTCGACGGCGAAACCGTCGTCGCGACGACCGAAATCACCGCAAGCGGACTCGTCATGCGGGTTTACACGCCTCTCGACGGAGAACTTCTGATCATGACGCTGCCGGGCTTGATCATGAGCGATCTTTTGTCCGAATTCAAATTCCTCGAAACGGGGAACATCTTTCTCGCCGACAAGTCAGGCGTCATCGTTGCGAGCGTCTTCGATTGGGCTGTCATGGGGCGCTACAACTTCATCGAGGCGGAGACGGAAAACCCGAAGTACAAGAATATGAGCGCCGTTCTCGGCCGCATGATTCGGGGCGAGACGGGGAACGGGCGCTATTACTTCCAGGGAAATGAGCGCATCAACGCGTATGCGCCGGTGCCGGGGTCGGATCGGTGGTCACTCAGCGTCACGATCCCGCTTGCGGAAACCGCACTCGTTCAGACCCGGCGCGCGCTTCTGTTTACGGCAGCCTTCATACTCGCGTTCGGCATCGCGGGGGCCGCTTTCGCGTCGGTCCTGATCTCGCGCCCGTTCCAGACGATCGAAGAGCAGAACGAGTCCCTGTACAAGCTCAAGCGCATCGCCGAAAATGCGTCCGAGACGAAGAGCAATTTCATCGCGAACACCAGTCACGAAATGCGGACGCCGCTCAACGCGATCATCGGCTTGAGCGAATTGACGCTGAATTCGACCGAAAACCTTCCGAAAGCGGCTTTTTCCAACCTGGAAAAAATATACAGTTCGGGCATGAACCTTCTGGCGATCATCAACGACGTGCTCGACATATCGAAAGTCGAGTCCGGGAAATTCGAGCTGGTTCCGGTCGAATACGACCTTCCGAGCCTGATCAACGATACGAGAAACCTGAACATCATGCGGATCATCGAAAAGCCCATCGCTTTCGATATCGAGATCGACGAACACCTCCCGCGTTCCCTGCTGGGTGACGACCTGAGGATCAAGCAGATTTTCAACAACCTCCTGAGCAACGCTTTCAAATACACGCGGGAAGGGCAAGTCCTCTGGCGGATCGGGTGCCTGAAGGAAGAAGATTCGATCTGGCTGATCAGCAGCGTTCAGGATACCGGCATCGGGATTCGCCAGGACGACCTCAACAGGATTTTCTCGAACTACCACCAGGTCGACATGAAGAGCAACCGCCAGATCGAGGGGACGGGTCTGGGGCTTGCCATCGCGAAAAAGCTGGTCGAAATGATGGACGGTTCGATCTCGGTCGAGAGCGTCTATGGGAAAGGCAGCAGCTTCACGGTACGCATTCGGCAAAAGTTGGTGACCGACGCGGTGATCGGGCAAAAAACCGTGCGTGCGCTCAAGGATTCGAGCTATACGTCGAACAAGCGCGTCAGGAACGCGAAACTCATGCGGGCTTACATCCCGTATGCCAAAGTGCTTATCGTCGACGACGTCGAAACGAACCTCGACGTAGCGAAAGGCATTTTGAAGCCCTACGGCATGTACGTCGATTGCGCGCGAAGCGGTTTCGAGGCGGTGCGGCTCGTCCGGGAGGGGAAAATCAGATACGACGCCATCTTCATGGATCACATGATGCCCGAAATGAACGGCGTCGAAGCGGCGCGCATCATCCGCGAAGAGATCGACGGAGAATACGCAAAGACCGTTCCCATCATCGCGCTCACTGCAAACGTGATCGACGGCGATGAAATCTTTCCAAAGCCCGAATTCCAGGACGTCATACAGAAGCCGATTGACATATACAGAATGGATTCGGTCATCAATCGCTGGGTACGGAATCGCGCGATCGAAGAAACCCACCCCAGGAAAGACTCGCCGCCTTCCGCCCTTGCCGGGGAGGCGCGCGCTCCGCGCCGAGGCGAAGTTTTCGGGATCGAAGGGGTCGAAGGGATCGACGGCGAAAAAGGTCTGGAGCGTTTCGGCGGCGACGGCGAGACCTACCAGAATGTCCTGCGTTCCTATCTGAAGCATACGGCGCGCGACCTCGACAAGATACGCGATCCCGAAGCGCTTTCGGACTATTCCATCGTCGTTCATGGAATCAAGGGAAGCAGTTACGCGATCGAAGCGGGCGAAGTCGCCCGGATGGCGCAGTCGCTCGAATCCGCCGCGAAAGCGGGGGATTCCGGGTTCGTCCGTCTGAACAACCCCCACTTCATCGAACTTGTCGAAAACCTCTTGGCGGAGCTGTCAAGCGCGCTTTCAATCGCGACGAACGGCGTCCGAAAGGAAGGCCGGGACGCCCCCGACGAAGCGCTGCTCGAAAAAATGCGTGAAGCCTCGCGGGACTTCAGAATAGACGCTCTCGAAAGGCTCATGAACGAACTGGAGCGCTTCGAGTACGCCTCCGGCGGCGACGCGGTCGCCGCGCTCAGAGAATATGTTGATGAGATGGAATTTTCAAAGATTCGGGAGACACTCTCGCTCCTGCAAAAACCACGGTCGATGAAAGAAGGTGAGGCGCAATGACGCAACGAACGATCGTCGTCGTCGACGACAACCTGTCCAACCTGACGCTGTCGAGGAGCATCCTGAAGGAGCGTTACGACCTTTACACGCTGCCTTCGGCGAAATATCTGTTCGAGTTGCTCGAAAATGTCATTCCCGACCTGATCCTGCTCGACATCGAGATGCCCGAAATGAACGGCTACGAAGCGATCAGGATCCTGAAGTCCGACGCGAAGTTCGCCGAAATCCCCGTCATCTTCCTGACCGCCAGAGAAGACGAGGCGAGCGAACTCGAAGGTCTTTCGCTCGGCGCGATAGACTACATCTCCAAGCCCTTTACGCCGTCGATTCTTTTGAAACGCATCGAGAACCAACTCTTGATCGCTTCGCAAAGAAAGGAACTCGAAAGCTACAATAAAGACCTCGAAGCGAAGGTCGAGGCAAAGACGGCGTACATCGTCAGGACGCACGAACGCATTCTGAATATCCTGTCGGAAATGGTCGAATTCAGGGACGACGTGACGGGACGGCACATCGAGCGCACGCAGAAATACCTGAAAATCCTGGTCGACAAGATGGTCGAGGGCGGGGTCTACCAAAGCGAGATGGAAGGCTGGGACGTGGATTTTCTGATCCCCGCCGCGCAGCTCCACGACATCGGCAAGATCGCCATCAGCGACACGATTCTGAACAAGCCCGGCAAACTGACGCCGGAGGAGTTCGAAATCATGAAGAAGCATACGACGCTCGGCGTACAGATCATCGACAGGATCGAACGGGATACCGAGAAGAACAATTATTTTTTCCACGCGAAACTGTTCGCGGGCTACCATCATGAAAAGTGGGACGCGTCGGGTTATCCCTACGGCCTCTCCGGCGAGACGATTCCCTTGCAGGGGAGGCTCATGGCGATCGCCGACGTCTACGACGCGATCATTTCGCCGCGCCCGTACAAAAAGGCGATGCCGCCCGATATGGCAAAGTCCTTCATACTCGGCGCAAGCGGCGTGCACTTCGACCCCTTGCTGGTAGAGGTTTTTTCAGGCGTCTGCGACGACTTTGAAAAAATCGCCACGCAGAACCTCTGACGGCGCGTCACCGGAGAATAACGCACCTGGAATGCAGATATGACCGGAAAGTTTATCGCCCTGTTAAGCGTCCTCGCATTTTTTTCCGCGAGCCGCGCGCAGGAATCGACCGGGACGCTCGGTAAAATCAGACAGACCGGAAGTATTACTCTGGGGTATCGGTCGTACGCGTCGCCTTTTTCCTTTATCGATACGGCGGGCCGACCCCTGGGGTATGCCAAAGACTTATGCAGCGGAGTCGTGCGCGAACTGAAGGAAAAGCTCGCGCTGCCCGATCTTTCCGTAAAATACCATCCGGTTACGCCGGAGAACCGCGTCGCGCTGGTACGGGACGGGACCGTCGACATGGAGTGTGGGTCGACGAGCGTTTCCTTCGCGCGCTCGGAAACGGTCTCGTTTTCGATTCCCTATTTCGTCACCGACATACGGATGCTTTCCCGCGTGGACTCCCGTATTTCGTCGATCGACGACCTCGGCGGGAAGAGGGTCGCGACGACGGCGGGTACGACGTCGGCGGAACGGATCCCCAGGCTGCTTGCGGTCGGCACCGAAAATCCGAATAGACCGATCCTGTATTTCGGGTCCAACCACGCGGAATCCTTCATGATGGTCAAGACCGGCTACGCCGCCGCCTTCATCATGGACGATGTGATCCTGAAGAGTCTTCTCTCCAATTCAAAAGACCCCAAGGCCTACGCGGTCTCGGAAATGTCGTTTGGAACCGAACGCTACGCCGTCATGCTCAGGAAAGGGGACGAGGCGATGAAGAAATTCGTCAACGAGGCGCTTGCGAAGATGATGCGTTCCGGCGAAGCGGAAAAAATGTACGAGCGGTGGTTCCTGCGACCGATCCCGCCGCGCGACGTCAATCTGAATCTGCCGATGAGCGCGGCGCTGCGGGAGATTTTTGCGCAGCCCCTTGAGGATTCCGCGCAATGAGCCAAAATCCCGGAGTCGTGCCAGAGCGCCGCGCAAGCGCCCAAACGCGGCGCCGGGGTAGAACTCAAAGCGCCTCCTGAAAAAAAGCTTTCCGGGAAACGATGGACTTCGGACACTTCCGACACTTACGACACTTCCGATGAAAAACGCAGTGCTCGAAACGGCGTTCCGCGCGACGACCTATCGCGTCGAGACGCCGACGGAAGGTTTCGACCTTGCGATCGATTCGCCGCACGCCGGATTCGCGCGTTTTCTGCAAGCGCTCGATTGCCGCGAATGGGGCGTGATCACCGCGCACAACCCCGGCGCGCGCCAAGACGGCGACGCGGAGGAGAACGCGGCGCGCAATGCGGCGCTCGCAGTCTATTCCAATTTGGAGATGAGTCTGAAGGGGAGGGATTTTACGAGTCGGATTATGCTGTTACGTTAGGCGGGAAAAAGTTGTAGAAAGAAGTCGGGAAGTTGCTGTTCCCCGA
>JAISAZ010000109.1 GCA_031266435.1 Accumulibacter sp. | reverse complement strand
CGTCGGGGAACAGCAACTTCCCGACTTCTTTCTACAACTTTTTCCCGCCTAACGTAACAGCATAATCCGACTCGTAAAATCCCTCCCCTTCAGACTCATCTCCAAATTGGAATAGACTTAGATTTGGCGGGCTTCTTGCAGCGCTTGACAAAGGCCCCCTCGGCATAGTCTAATTCCACGTTTATTTTCTGTTGATTTCAAGGGTCTTGCAATGAAACGTACATACCAGCCTTCGGTGATCCACCGCAAGCGCACGCACGGATTTCGGGCGCGCATGGCAACCCGCGGCGGTCGCGCCGTGATCCGCGCCCGTCGCGCCAAGGGACGCCGCCGTCTGGCCGTTTGAAGGTGGGCGGAGCGGAAGACGGGCGCCCAAGCTTTGGCCAGACGTTTCCGAGAAAGAGTCGATTGACGAAAACGGATGAATTTTCATCCGTTTTCAGTTCCAGAAAAGCGATAAAAAGCGCCCATTTCCTCTTGCACTATCGCCTGCGCGCCGAAGGGGAAGACGCCAGACTCGGCGTCGTCATCGCCAAACGCTTCGTGCGCCGCGCGGTCGATAGAAACCTCGTGCGTCGGCTCGCCCGCGAAAACTTCCGCAGACTCCGCACCGCCCTCGATTCACGCGACCTGATCCTGAGGCTGATCTCAAGGCCGGGAGACTTCGACCGGCGGGCCTTGGCGGAAGAGATAAAGGCGCTGCTCGGGCGGGCAAGAATCCGCCCAAGGCACTGACTTGCCACTCGCCGATCCGATGAAAATGTTCTTGCTGATCTTGATACGCTTTTACCAATACGGGATAAGCCCGATGCTGGGGCGGCAGTGTCGTTTCATCCCGAGCTGCTCGGAATATACCGCCGAGGCCATCGGGAAGTACGGCGCGGCGAAGGGCCTGTATTATGGCGTAAAACGCATCTTTCGCTGCCACCCCTGGAATCCGGGAGGGGTGGATCCCGTTCCCTGAAAAAACACAAATGGGTCATACATGGATAATCGTCGCCTGATTCTTTTGATCGTCTTTATCGGATCGATCTATCTGCTCATTGGCGCCTGGCAGAAGTACAAAAACCCCGTCGCGCCGCAAACCGCCTCGACCGCCGTGCCGAGCGCGCCTACGCCGAATGCTTTGAACGCTTCCGGCGGACAAACGTCCGTCGCTCCGCCGTCCGCGTCGGCGGGCGGCGAGGCGCTCACCCCTCAAAACGACGTCCTCCGCGTCAAGACCGACCTCTACGTCGCGGGGATTTCACCCCAGGGCGGAGACATCGTCGAACTCACGCTGAACGCGTACAAGGCCGCCGCGCAGAAGAAGCTCTTCTCTCCGGTCGAGCGCAAGGACGAAGCCTTCACTCTTTTCGGCGCGAAGCACAGCTACTACGCGCAGAGCGGCCTGATCGGCAGCGGCTTGCCGAGCCACAAGACGCACTTTACGGTCGTCGAAGGAAAGACCGAGTTCGAACCCGGCGCCGACACCTTGCAAATCCGCCTCGAAGCGCCCGTCGTCGACGGCGTGAAGGTCAGCAAGATACTCACCTTCACGCGCGGCAGCTATTTGATCGGCGTCAGCTTCGAGATCGAAAACGGCGGCTCAAGGGAAGTCGCCGCGCACGCCTACTATCAACTCCAGCGCGACAGCCTTTCCCCCGACGGAGAGAGCGGGATGGCGAGCACCTTCACCGGTCCGGCGCTTTACACCGTCGAAGACAAGTACCAGAAGATCACCTTCAAGGATGTAGGAAAGGGCAAGGCGAAATTCACCGAGAAGGCGAACGACGGCTGGATCGGCATCGTTCAGCACTACTTCGTTTCAGCGTGGATTCCCGGAGAAAACCTCCAACGCACGTTCTACGTCCGCAACCTCGAGCAGAATGTCGGCCCCGACGGCGACGCGCTCATCGTCTCGGCGGGCGTCATCGTCCCGACGCCGACGGTCGCGCCCGGGCAGACGGTACGGCAGGACGTTTCCCTCTTCGCCGGACCCCAGCTCCAGAACATCCTCGACCGGCTCTCCAAACCCACGACCGAAGGCGGGCTCGGCGCGACGGGCTTGCCGCTCGTCGTCGATTACGGCTGGCTCACGATCGTCGCCGCGCCGATTTTCTGGTGCCTCGATTTTATCTACAAGATGGTCGGCAACTGGGGGTGGTCGATCATCATACTGACGATTTTCATCAAGCTGCTCTTCTTCCCGCTCTCGGCGGCCGGCTACAAATCGATGGCGAGGATGCGCAACCTCGCGCCGCGCATGACGGCGCTGAAAGAGCGCTACGGCGACGACAAGCAGCGACTCAATATGGAAATGCTCAACCTCTACAAGACGGAGAAAATCAACCCCTTCGGCGGATGTCTGCCGATCGCGATCCAGATTCCGGTCTTCATCGCGCTCTACTGGGCGCTGCTCGGCGCCGTCGAAATGCGCGGCGCGCCCTGGCTTCTCTGGATTCACGACCTCTCGGAAGCGGACCCCTACTTCGTCCTCCCGATTCTCATGGTCATCACGATGTTCATCCAGACCAAGCTCAACCCGACGCCGCCCGACCCGACGCAGGCCAAGGTGATGCTGATGATGCCCTTCGTCTTCGGCGTGATGTTCTTCTTCTTCCCGTCGGGACTCGTGCTTTACTGGGTCGTCAGCAATATCCTGTCGATCCTTCAGCAATGGCAGATCACGCGGATGTTCGAAGGCGGTGGGAGCGGTGGAAAGGCCGCCCACTCCTGAAACGATCGCCGCCGTCGCGACACCTCCGGGGCGCGGTGGCGTCGGCGTGATACGCGTTTCGGGAAAAGACCTTCCCGAATTCGCGAGGAAGCTCAGCGGTAAAACCCCGCCCGCGCGACGCGTGGTTCTCGCCGAATTCCGCGACGCCGCCGACCGGCTCATCGACGCGGGGCTGCTCGTCTATTTTCCCGCGCCGCGCTCGTTTACCGGAGAAGACGTTCTCGAACTCCACGCGCACGGCGGTCCGGTCGTCGTGCGCCTCTTGCTCGACCGCTGCATCGAACTCGGCGCGCGGCTCGCCGACCCCGGCGAATTCACGCGGCGCGCCTTCGTGAACGGAAAGATCGACCTCGCGCAGGCCGAAGCCGTCATCGACCTGATCGACGCATCGACGGAGGCCGCCGCGCGCAGCGCGGTGCGATCGCTCAAGGGCGATTTCTCCACGGAAATCCGCGCGCTCGAAGACGAGTTGATCGAATTGCGCGCACTCGTCGAAGCGACGCTCGATTTCCCCGAAGAAGACGTCGATTTTCTTTCGTCAGAAGAAGCGCGTACGCGCCTCCTGCGGGCGCACGAAAAACTCGAAAACGCGCTCGGCCGCGCGCGTCAGGGAAGCCGCTTGCAAAGCGGGTTGAGCGTCGTCATCGCGGGGCAGCCCAACGTCGGAAAATCGAGCCTGCTCAACCGGCTCGCGGGCGTCGATGCCGCGATCGTCACGCCGATCGCCGGGACGACGCGCGACACGATCCGCGCCGCGATCGAAATCGAAGGCATTCCCCTCCACGTGATCGACACGGCGGGTTTGAGGGAAACCGGGGAAGAAATCGAAAAAATCGGCGTCGCCCGCGCGTGGAAAGAAATCGAAGAAGCCGACGCGCTCGTCGTCCTCGTCGACGCGCGTACCGGGATCGACGCAGCCGATCGCGCGATCGCCGAAAGGCTTCCGCGCACTGTGCCGCGCATCGTCGTCCACAACAAAGCGGACCTCGCACACCGCGCGCCCGACCGGCGCGAAGACACGGACGGCGTCACGATCTTTCTCTCCGCAAAACACGGCGACGGCGTCGACCTGCTCCGGCGCGAACTCCTCGAAATCGCCGGAGGCCGCCCCGAAGAAGACGTTTTCATCGCGCGCGCGCGCCACGTCGCCGCGCTCGAAGACGCGCTCGCGCATCTCGACGCGGCAAGCGAAGTAGAAGCCTCCCCCGAGCTCTTCGCCGAAGAACTCCGGCTCGCGCACCGCGCGCTCGGCGGGATCACCGGCGAATTCTCGTCCGACGAACTCCTCGGAGAGATTTTCGGCCGCTTCTGCATCGGGAAGTGATTCCTTTGCCCCGATACGCTTTCTCTCCGACGACTGACAGAGAGAATTGCAAAGAGAAGTTAGAGGTTTGCAGAGAGATATTCGATAAAGTTGATATAAATCAACAGGTTGTATCTCTATGCGGATAAAAGATGCGCATATTATTGCGCTCGCGAATCAGAAACGGAACAAAAGTGTTTTCGGAGTCATTCCGACCACAGGCCCGCGTCGGCCAAGCGTCGCAAGAGGGCCGCGCGCTTGGCGTGGGGGACGAGAAAGCGTCGCAGGCCGTCGTCGAAGGCTTCGCGGCTGGAGACGAGCGCGTAGGCTTCGGCCAGTTCTTTGAGTATGCGCACGGCTTCGTCGTAGCCGGAAGCGCCGCCCCGCGTTGCTTGGGTATCGGCGTCTTTCCAGCGTTCGTCGGGAGCGGCCATCATCCGGCGCAAG
>JAISAZ010000062.1 GCA_031266435.1 Accumulibacter sp. | reverse complement strand
GTCGTCCCGCCGATCGTTTGACTCGTCCGGTTGCCCGTCGCGTCGTAGGTGTAGCCGTACGACGTTGCGGGGAGTTGCGCGCCGGTCAGGTGGTCAATCGCGTTGTACGTGTAGCTCGCGCTTTGCGTCGCGTCGTTCGAGACGGCTTGGCCGATGATCCGTCCGGCGGCGTCGTAGCTGATCAGCCACTGCGTTCCGCCCAGCGTATAGGCATTCGTCCGCCCGTCCTGATCCTGCGTCCGGGTGTGCGTTTGCCCCGCACCGTCGGCCCAGCTCTTGAGTCCGCCGTAGGGGTGGTAGGTGATCGATTGCGCGAGCGTCTGCGTTTGGCCCGCTTTCGGTGCGATGTGTGTGAGGTCGATCTTCGTGACTTGCCCCGCCGCGTTATACGTGTAGGCAAGTTGCCGTCCGCTCGGAAGGGTGTAGGTGCTGAGTCTTCCGTTGAGGTAGGTATAAGCCTGCGTATGCGCGATCGGCGTACCGCTTGGATCGAGCGTCCGCGTTTCTGTCACGAGCCGCCCCAGCGCGTCGTAGGTATACTGCCTTCGTAAAGTGACGACGCTGTTTTCGATTTCTTCGATCTTCGTGAGTTGCCCTTTGCCGTTCGTCCCTTGATCCCAGGTGAACTGGATTTGCTTGCCACTGGCGTCGGTGATCTGCGTGATCCGGCTGAGCGCGTCGTATTGCGTCGTCGTCGTCTGCCCTTTCGCGTCGGTGCGCGTGAGTTCGTTCCCGGCATTGTCGTACGTGCTCGTCGTCGTCCCGGTGTCGGGGCTTTGGGTAGAGGTGGTATCGCCAAGCCCGTTGAGCGTGTAGGTCGTGATCAAATTCCGTGGGTCTTTGATCTGCGTGATCTGATCTTGCCCGTTCCAAGTGGTGTGGATTTCTCCGGTACCGGGGTCGGTGATCTGGATCAGGCGGTCGAGCGCGTCGTAGGCTTTGACTGTATTGCGGCTCAGGGGGTCGGTCGTCGTCGTTTGATTACCGTTGGCGTCGTAGGCGTACGTCGTCGTCTGGCTTTGCGCGCCGATGTCTTGTGCGAGTTGCGAGAGTGCGTCATAGACGCGGCTGCGCGTTCGCGTCAGCGCGCCTTGCGGGTCTTTGACGTCTTCTTGCGTTCGGTTGCCCGCGTTGTCGAGGGTATAGTGAATCGAGTTGCCCAGCGTGTCGGTCACGTCGGTCAGGCGGTGCGCGGCGTCGTAGGTGTAGGCGAGAGTCCTTCCATCGGGCAAGGTGATTTGGGTGAGTTGCCCTGTCGCGTTGTATTGGTAGGTCGTCGTTTCTCCGCCCTTGCTTCGGCTCGTGAGGCGTTGCCGTGCGTCGTAGGCGAGCGTCGTCGTGACGCCGTTCGGGTCGACGATCGTCAGCGGGTTGCCGTTCGCGTCGTACGCGGTGATTTCCGTGACGTGGCTCAAGGGGTTCGTGATCGTTGCGAGGTTCCCTCGGTTCCCCGGCGTCGCGTCGGTCAGGGGGTAGTAGGTATAAGTTGTCGTGTCGGTGACGTCGGCGCGCGGGCCGTCTTCGGTCAGGCGTTGGCCTTGAGCGTTATAGGTAGTGGTCCAAGTGCGCGGTGTTCCGGTCGGTGTCGCGGAGAGACCTTGGCTGCCGTTCGCGTCGGTCGTCGCTTGTTCGGTGTAGGTGCAGGCGACGCCGATCGGACGTGTTCCGCCGGCGGGGTCGGGTTGCGTTGCGTTTGAAGGCGCGCAGAGGACGCTATTGTCTCCGTTGTAAGTATAGGCGGTGATTTTGTTGGGGCCGGCGATCTTGACGGGGCGCCGCCACGTTGTGTGCCATTGCGTCGTGATCGTCCGCTGCGCGGCCGTCCCAAACGCTTCGATGCGTTGTGTTTCAAGGTTACGCGTGAGGTCGTAGGTGTAATTTGTGACGTTGCCCTTGTAGTCGGTTCTACTGGAGAGGTTGCCTTGCGCGTCGTAGGTGTAGCTCCGGCTCGCGCTCGGAATGAGCGGGTGTGTTTCGTTCGTCAGGTTGTTGACACTGAGCGTCTCTTGGAAGTCGTAGCTGATTTCGGCGCCGAGTGGTGTAGTGACGCCCGCGCCGGCGATCTTGCCTTGCGCGCCGTCGACGTAGGTGAGCGTGTAATGGTCGACGCCGCCAGCGTGTTGGCTGCTCAGCGCGCGCGCGTCGGGGCCGTAGGTCCAGCTCGCGTAGAGGACGCCGTTTTCGTCGGTGATCCCGGTGAGGAGCGCGGGTTCGACCTTGCTACCCACCGTTTTGCTCGTGTAGCTGTATTGCCGCGTCGTTCCGTCGGGATAGGCGGCGCTCGTGAGGTTACTCTCGGTGTCGTAGGTGTAGGCGACGAGCGTGTTCGTTCCGTCTGTGATGCTGGTAACCAGGCCTTGGGCGTTGTACGCGAGCGTGAGCGTCCGGCCGGTGTGGTCGGCGACGGTGGCGAGTTTCCCGGCAGTGTCGTAGGTGTAAGTCAGCGCGCGTCCGTCGGGAAGCGCGCTCGAAGTCCGTTGGCCGTCCGTGTTGTAGGTTTCAACGGTTCCAGATGCGATTTGGTAGGTCCAACTCGTTCCGGACTTGACGAGCGTTGCGACAACATCGGCGTCACCGACCCATTCGGTCGTGCTACCGGCCTTGGGGGTAAAGTGGAGGAGGGTTCCGTCGCCGTACAGCATAAGAACTTTGTTCGGTTCGATGTCGGCGTTGAGTTTGGCGTCGAGGTTGAGCCACCAGCGGTTGCCGACGAGGCGCGGACCGGAACTCTTGATGTGGTAGGGGTCTTGACTGTCGTAGTATCGGACGATTTCGAGCAGGGAATTTCCTGCAACACGGTAGTCTTCTTCACTTTGAATCTTGCAGCCCCGGTCAGGAAAAATCGGGTTGGCGGTACATTTCTTGGGTTTGTTCGAGTTGCCGCCCCCTGCTCCAGAAGGCTCTTTATTCTGCTTGCCCGCAGTGCAAAGGTTCGTTGAATTCGCCTGACCGTCTTTCTGGACACCTTGCGGTTGTTTGCCAATGGGGGCATAAACCGGTTGCGTGAAGACACCCGTGTAAGGCGTCTGACTGACCGGGTAAGTTGCCGTCGCCAAGCCGACGCCGTTGATTGCGCCGTTGTAGGCGGTCGCAACGCCAAGGTAGTTGAGTTTGCACGAACCTTCGAAAACGCGCTGGTTGTACAGGTAGGCGTTCTTGATGCTCGAATAGACTTGCGCGGGCGTATATGTGCCGATAGGATAACGATCATCGAATCCAATCCCCGGATCGTAGACGACCTGACCACCAGCACTGCAACGGACTGGCGTGACGACATAGTTGTATTGACCGCTGGCGTTCGGACCCGAATCCGCGACAATTTCGTAACCGATAAAGAAGTTCGTCTTGGTGCAAGTAGTTGCCCACGCCGCACTGGAGATGAATAAAAGACTTACGCTTGCAGCGATCTTGAGGTACTTGGAGGGAGGAGTGTTTTTGAAGGAGGGGTGCGAGGAGGAAAGATGCTTTTTTGCGCGAGGACGGGACATGGTGGGTCTCCAGAAAACAGGACGCCGCCCAAGCAATATCGTCGAGCGACGATTGAATTTCGAAAAATTTCAGAGGATTTCCGAAGAGTCTATGCCTCTCGAAAAGAAAGTCAATAGGTGTTTGGAAAAATTTTTGAAAAAATTTCAAGACGGGGGACAGGAGACAGATGTCGGGAGACAGAAAATTCTTGCGGCCTTTGGCCGGAGAAGAATCGTCGAGCCACCGATCGGTTTTCATCGGATCCCTGATATACGCTTGTGGAATCGTTGTGGCTCTTCCTTCGCGCAGCCCAAGCTATACCGCCTCAACCCATACCGGCTCTCCGGGATAATCCGGCGTCTTTCCGTTGGGGTTCGCTCCGCTCACCCCAACCTATGCGATCCCAAGGTATGCGGAATCGTTGGGGTTCGCTTCGCTCATACGTTCGCGGAACGTTGGGCATCGCTTCGCTCACCCCAACCTATGCACTGATGGGCACGGCACGCCGTGCCCCTACAATTCTTCTGATCCCCAAATGGTCGGGAAACCGAACACGGGCCTATCGGACAATGGCGGCATCCGGTCGTTGCGGTCGGCCTGCGATGCTACGCAGATACCCGATGAACCCGATGATGTACCGGTTCGGCCTGCGGTGGCGCGCAGACACCCGATCAGCCCGAAGACCGTGAGTTTCACGCCGACGCGGTTCCGTGCAGGCCCGAAGGGATCACCCGAGGACACCCTGACCACGGCGGATTTGTTTTATACGGAGGGATGGAATGGAAAATTTTGGAATCATGCCGAAGACTTCGTCCGGGATGATTTCCGTTTCTCCGGGAATGAACGGCGTCGCGTGCGGGATTTTCCGCTCATCCAGAAAATCCGGGACCGGCTGTGAAAAATCCGCAGCCGGCCCAAGGGAATCACTCTTCCGGCGGACAGCGACAGAAAACGTTGCGGTCGCCGTAAACGTCGTCGATACGGTTGACGCTCGGCCAGAATTTGTTCTTTTCCAGCCAGGGCAGGGGGAAGACCGCTTCCTTGCGCGTGTAGGGGTGCTTCCATTCGGCGTCGACGACGTCGGCCTGCGTATGCGGCGCGTTCTTGAGAGGATTGTCGCCGGCGGGCCAATGCCCTTCTTCGACCTTGCGGATTTCTTCGCGTATCGAGACCATCGCGGCGATGAAGCGGTCGAGTTCGGCCTTCGATTCCGACTCGGTCGGTTCGACCATCATCGTCCCGGCGACCGGGAAACTGACCGTCGGCGCGTGAAAACCGTAGTCCATCAGGCGCTTGGCGATGTCGGTCTCGGTGACACCCGTTCGCGCCTTGACCGGGCGGATGTCGATGATGCACTCGTGCGCGACGCGACCGTTTTTCCCGGTATAGAGGACGGGATAATGGGGGTTGAGCTTCGTGGCGACGTAGTTCGCGTTCAGGATGGCGACTTCGGTTGCGCGCTTCAAGCCTTCGCCGCCCATCATCGCGATGTACATCCACGAAATCGGAAGGATCGAAGCCGATCCCCACGGCGCTGCCGAAACGGCGCCCTGACCTGGATTCGGCCCGCAGACGGGTTGGACGGCGTGGTTCGGCATGAAGGGCGCAAGATGCGCTTTCAGCCCGATCGGCCCCATGCCCGGTCCGCCGCCGCCGTGCGGCATGGCGAAAGTCTTGTGCAGATTCATGTGGCTCACGTCGGCGCCGATGAGTCCCGGCGACGTAAGCCCGACCTGCGCGTTGAGGTTCGCGCCGTCCATATAGACCTGACCGCCGTTTTCGTGGACGATCCGGCAGATATCCTGGATCGCTTCTTCGAAGACGCCGTGCGTCGAAGGGTAGGTGATCATCAGGCACGCGAGACGATCCGCGTGTTCTTTGGCCTTGGCTTCGAGGTCGGAGACGTCGACGTTGCCGTTTTCGTCGCAATTCACGACGACGATCCGCAGGCCGCTCATCTGCGCGGTCGCCGGGTTGGTGCCGTGCGCCGATTTCGGGATCAGGCAGACGTCGCGGTGCGATTCGCCCCGGCTCGCGTGGTAGCGGCGGATCGTGACGACGCCGGCGTATTCGCCCTGCGCGCCCGAATTCGGCTGGAGGCAGACCGCGTCGAAATCGGTGATCGCTTTCAGCCAGTTTCCGAGCGTCGTCAGCATTTCCATATAGCCCTCGGTCTGATCGACCGGCGCGAAGGGGTGGATGTCGGTGAATTCCGGCCACGTGATCGGGATCATCTCGCTCGTCGCGGTAAGCTTCATCGTGCAGGAGCCGAGCGAAATCATCGAGTGGTCGAGTGCCAAGTCCTTGTTTTGCAAGCGTTTCAGATAACGCAGCATCTCGTGTTCGGTGTGGTGGCGGTTGAATACGGGGTGCGTGAGGATATCGTCGGTCCGGTAATCGGGTTTCAGGAAAACACTTTTGTTTTCTTCGGCCCGCGCAATGTCGAAATGGTCGAGGTCGCTCGTGACGCCGGTGATGATCTTGAGCAAGGTCGAAACGTCGTCACGCGTCGTCTTTTCGTTGAACGAAATGCCGAGGGTGGTATTCGAGACCTGCCGCAGGTTGTAACCGGCGTTGAGCGCCTCGTGGTAAACGCCGATCGCGCGTACGCCGAGGTCGAGGTGCAAGGTGTCGAAGAAACACTTCGTCAGGACGTTGACGCTCGCGCGCCGGAGCGCCTTGGCGAAGATCAGCGTCAGGCGGTGGATTCGCTGGGCGATCCGCGTCAGCCCCTGCGGACCGTGGTAGACAGCGTAGAGACCCGCCATATTGGCGAGCAGGACCTGCGAAGTGCAGATGTTGGAGTTGGCTTTTTCGCGGCGGATGTGCTGCTCGCGCGTCTGGAGCGCCATGCGCAGCGCCTTGTTGCCGCGCGAATCGACCGAAACGCCGATGATGCGTCCCGGAGCGGTGCGCTTCAATTCGTCGCGCATCGCAAAATACGCGGCGTGCGGACCGCCGAAGCCCAGGGGGATGCCGAAGCGCTGCGAGGACCCGAGCGCGACATCGGCGCCCATCGCTCCGGGAGATTTGAGCAGGACGAGCGCCATCAGGTCGGACGAGACGATGACCACGCCGCCGCGCGATTTGACCGCTCGGGTGGGTTCCGTGAGGTCGACGACTTCGCCGTGATTGTTCGGGTACTGGAAAATCGCGCCGAAAACGTCCTGAGACGCGGCTTCTTCGGGTTTGCCGAAAATGAGTTCGTAGCCGAAGAAGCCCGAACGGGTTTTCAGGACGTCGATCGTCTGCGGAAAACACGCTTCATCGACGAAGAAACTGTTCGACTTCGACGCGCTCGCGCGGCGCGCCATCGTCATCGCTTCAGCCGCGGCGGTCGCTTCGTCGAGCAAGGACGCGTTGGCGAGGTCCATGCCCGTCAGGTCGATGACCATCTGCTGGTAATTGAGGAGGGCTTCGAGCCGCCCTTGCGCGATTTCGGCTTGATAGGGCGTGTAAGCGGTATACCAGCCCGGATTTTCCAGGACGTTTCGCAGGATGACGGCGGGGGTTCGCGCATCCGAGTAGCCCATGCCGATCAAGGATTTGCGGACCTGGTTTTTTTCCGCGATTTTTTTCAGCGCGGCGAGCGCTTCCGCTTCGGGGCAGGCGCTGCCGAGCGGCAGGGGCGTCGGCAGACGTATCGCCGCCGGGACGGTTTGGTCTATCAGCGTGTCGATATCCGGGACGCCGATTTCGGCCAGCATCGCGTCGAGGTCTTTCTGCGGCGACCCGATGTGGCGCAGGACGAATTCGTCGCGTTGTTCGAGCGCGTTCAAGGGCAATCTAAGGGGCATGGCTTCTCCGCTGTGAATCTTTGAAGTTTTACTATGAATCGTGGACGACGGTAGGGTGTACCAGGACTACGCCGCGCCGCGAAGCGCAGGGGCAAGGCCTCCGGCGCGCGGCACGGTGAAGTCGACGCTTCATGAGCGAATTTGGAATGGGGTTTTTATTCCTGACAGGCTTTTTCGTAAGCCGCCGCGTCGAGCAGGGTGTCATAGTCGGCTTCGCTGTCGGGCTTCAACTTGAACAGCCACGCGGCGTAAGCGTCCTGGTTGATGAGTTCCGGCGATTTGACGATCGGCGCGTTGACTTCGACGACCACGCCCGCGATAGGCGCGTAAACGTCGGACGCGGCCTTGACCGATTCGACGATCGCCGCTTCCTGATCCTTTGCGAGCGCCTTGCCGATCGCGGGCAGTTCGACGAAAACGAGGTCGCCGAGCAGGTCCTGGGCGTGTTCGGTGATCCCGACGGTCAGGGTGCCGTCGGCTTCCTTGCGAATCCATTCGTGGGTCGCGGTATATTTGAGCTGGGTGGGAATGGTCATCATGGCTCCTGAAAAAAAGTGGATGGTATGTGTTTTCAGACGGGCGCGGTCAGACGAGCGCTTTTCCGTTCCGGACAAAACTGGGTTTGACGACGCGGGCGTCCAGTTTCTTGTCGCGGATTTCGACCTTGACTACTTCGCCGACGGCGGTCTCGATCGGCAGACGGGCGAGCGCGATCGATTGCTGGAGCGTCGGCGAGAAGCTCCCGCTCGTGATTTCTCCGTCGCCGTGCGCGCTCAGGACTTTTTGGTGCGCACGCAAAACGCCGCCCTTGTCGAGCAAGAGAAGGCCGAGAAACTGCTTTTGCTGCGGATGCGCGAGCAGGGCGGATTTCCCGACGAAATCGCGCGGCGCGTCGAGGTCGACGGTCCAGGCGAGTCCGGCGTCGAGCGGCGAGACCGCGTCGTTCATGTCCTGACCGTAGAGGTTCATCCCGGCTTCGAGACGCAAGGTATCGCGCGCGCCGAGCCCGACCGGCTTGACACCCAGGTCGAGGAGTTTTTGCCAGAAGGCTTCGACGCCGGAAGACGGGAGCGTGATCTCGAATCCGGTCTCCCCAGTGTATCCCGTCGTCGCGATGAAGCAGTCGCCGACCGTTGCGGCGAAGAAAGGCTTGAGGTTCTCGGTAGCGGCGCGCGTCTCCGGCAGCGCCTGCCAGACTTTGGCCTTCGCGTTGGGGCCTTGCACCGCGATGATCGAAAGGTCGCGGCGCGGCGTGATCTTTACGTCGCTCTTCCACTCGGCTTGCCGCGCGTTCATCCACGTCAGGTCTTTTTCAGCCGTCCCGGCGTTGACGACGAGGCGGAAGCGCCCCTCTTCGATGAAATAGACGATCAGGTCGTCGACGACGCCGCCGTTTTCGTTGAGCATCGCGGTGTAAAGCGCCTTGCCGGGGGTTTTGAGTTTTTCGACGTTGTTCGCGACGAGGCGCAGCAGAAATTTCCCGGCGTCGGGGCCGACGAGGTCGACGGCGCACATGTGCGAAACGTCGAACATCCCGCAGTCGCGGCGAACGGCGTGATGCTCTTCGATCTGCGAACCGTAATGCAGAGGCATGTCCCATCCGCCGAAGTCGACCATCTTCGCGCCCAAGCGGCGATGCGTCTCGTTTAGAGTTGTTTTTTGTGTCATATCAATGCCTTGAGGAAATATCTTAAAGTAGTTTCGTAAGATGCTGCGTCGGAATGGGAGTTCAATGGAGAAAGTCTGTCGGGTTTTCCTTCGTGTCCCGCAAGGGACGCTGAAAATTGCGTCGATTACCCACCCCGGTGGGTGTATTCAAACACCGCACCAAAAAATTTTGTTCAAAAACAGTCACTTGAACGTTCCCGGGTCGGTTCCGCCTTCGGCAACGGACGCTTTCCCCCTGTCTTTCTCCGCGAGGCAGACTATAGCGCGACGCCAGATGCCGCGCAAGTAAAAACGGGGAGCGACGGAAGGATCCCGAACGATTCCAGGCGATTCCCAAAGCCGTGGCGCGCCTTTTCATCGCGGCGGAGAAAAACCGGGGAGGACGGTATTTCGCGCGTTCGGCAGCAATTCGGGGTAATCGCGGCTGTAGTGGAGGCCGCGGCTTTCCTTGCGGCGCAGCGCGCAGCGGACGATCAAATCCGCGGTCAGTACGAGGTCCCGCAGTTCGATCAGATTGTGGCTGACGCGGAAATTCCAGTAAAACTCGTTGATTTCCTGCGTCAGGAGCCGGATGCGGTGACGGGCGCGCTGGAGGCGCTTCGTCGTGCGTACGATACCGACGTAGTCCCACATCGAGCGGCGCACTTCTTCCCAGTTGTGGTGGACGATGATTTCCTCGTCGGGGTCGCTGACGCGGCTGGCGTCCCATTCGGGGAGTCGCGGAAGCTCGGTTTCGGGCTGGTCGAGGATGTCTTTCGCGGCGGCCTCGGCATAGACCAGGCATTCCAGAAGCGAATTGCTCGCAAGCCGGTTCGCCCCGTGCAGCCCCGTGCAGGAGGCTTCTCCGGCGACGTAGAGTCCGGGAATGTCCGAGCGCGCCTTTCTGTCGGTGACGATTCCGCCGCAGGTGTAATGCGCCGCCGGGACGACGGGGATCGGCTCTCGCGTGATGTCGATGCCGAACTCCTTGCAACGGGCGAGGATGTTTGGAAAATGCTCGAACAGAAAGTCGGACGGGCGGTGCGAGATATCGAGGTAGACGCAGTCGATGCCGCGTTTTTTCATCTCGAAATCGATCGCGCGCGCGACGATGTCGCGCGGCGCGAGTTCGGCGCGCGCGTCGTGCTTCGGCATGAAGCGCGTCCCGTCGGGGAGAAGCAGGTGTCCGCCTTCGCCGCGCACCGCTTCCGTGATCAAAAAGGATTTGGCGTGCGGGTGGTAGAGGCAGGTCGGATGGAACTGGATGAATTCCATATTGGCGACCCGGCAGCCCGCGCGCCACGCCATGGCGATTCCGTCGCCGGTCGAAGTGTCCGGGTTCGAAGTGTAGAGGTAAACCTTGCCCGCGCCGCCCGTCGCGATCAGCGTATGTTTGGCGCCGAAGGTGAGCACCTCGCCGCTCGCGTTGTCGAGGACGTAGGCGCCGTAGCAACGGTTTTCCGCGAGCCCCAGCTTTCTTCCGGTGATCAGGTCGGCGGCGATATGCTCTTCAAAAACGCGAATGTTCGGGTGTTCCCTGACTTTGGGAATCAAGGTCTCCTGAACGGCAAGCCCCGTCGCGTCGGCGACGTGGATGACCCTGCGCGCGCTGTGTCCGCCCTCGCGGGTCAAATGGTATTCTCCCTGCTCGCGCGTAAAGGGAACGCCTTGCTCGATCAGCCACTCGATCATCCTCGGACCGTTTTCGACGACGAAACGGGTCGCTTTCTTGTCGTTGAGTTCGGCGCCCGCGACGATCGTGTCGCGGATGTGCGCTTCGACCGAGTCGCGCGTATCCAGAACGGCGGCGATCCCGCCCTGCGCTTGCGCCGAAGCGCTTTCATTCAAAGAGCGCTTGGTGATCAGAGCGACCTTGCGCGTTTGCGCCAGCCGGAGCGCCGCAGATTGACCGGCAAGCCCGCTACCGATAATGAGAACATCGAAGAAAAACGCCACTGTACCCTCCTTCAAAAAAGAAAGCAGACCGACCTCATTAATATAGCACTCATTCCCTTTCCGGTTCGTTCATAGCTTGGGGTGAGCGAAGCGATGCCCAACATCAGGAGACAGGGGACAGAGCAAAGAAGCATAGGTTGGGGTGAGCGAAGCGATGCCCAACATCAGGAGACAGGAGACAGAGAGCTTGTCTGTGGTCTGTTGTCGCATGATTTCCTCCATCGGATGACTGAACCCTGAACAGCTCTGGAATCGAGCCTCAGTCTTCAGTCCGGTACAACCGGATGCCGCCATTGTCGCTTGGGCGCGTGATCGGTTTCCCGACCATTTTGGGATCAGAAGAATTGTAGGGGCACGGCGTGCCGTGCCCTATCGTCATTTACGCGGTCACGGAACGTTGGGGTTCGCAAGCTCACCCCAACCTATATCGCCGAGACCGGAGCGGAAACGGTATAGGTTGGGCTGAACGAATGTGAAGCCCAACGATTACGGGGCGGTGTGAAAAGGCGGATACCGGCGGCGAAGCCGCCGCTAATCAATCTGATCCCTGTCCTCTGATTCCTGAACCCTGACAGGGCACGGCACGCCGTGCCCCTACGCGCCAATCGACGATCCGCGGATGGTTGACACCGTGGTTCCTCCCCTGACAAGGGGAGGATAGGAGGGGTTTGGAAGGCTTGGAAACGCGCCAATGCTTGCCGAAACGCCAGCAACCCCCTTCATTTCCCCCTTGTCAGGGGGAAAGTTGGGAACCCATGCTGCATTGCTCCGTTCGGCGGTTCTCACCCGTTCGTTTTTCCTTCCGTTGGGGTTCGCTTCGCTCACCCCAACCTATGCGCGCTGTTCCGCCGATATGCGCCTGCGGAACGTTGGGCATCGCTGCGCTCACCCCAACCTATACCGCCGATATGCGCCTGCGGAATCGTTGGGCTTCGTTCCTCAGCCCAACCTATACCGCTTCAGTCCCCTGATCCAAAACCTGTTTCAAACCCAGCATATTCCCTTGTCTCTTGATTTCCATTCGCTATAATGACAGACATAAACCATGTTCGCATAGGGAGGCGAAGCATGAGCCAATCGAAACGGGGTATTGAAGCGCCGGCATTCGCTGGCACGTTTGTTGCTACACACACACACACACACACACACACGACACCCTTCTGATCGCCCAAGCCTGAGCCGCGCGGCGATCCTCGTCGCGGCGCTCTTTGCCGCGCCGTCCGCCTACGCGGCTTGCACGGTTGACGCACCCGTAAGCTCGGACGTATTCGGCAGTGTCGGCAACTCCACATCCTGTACTACCAATACCGGCGTCTTCTCAGGCCAAACGCTGAACATCGAAGCCACTGTGACGGGCCGCGCCTACGGCGCTCGTGAGCAGGTGGGTGATCACGACGTGACCGGCAACACCGTCAACATAAACAGCGGCGTCACCGGCAACGTCACCGGCGGTTCCGCCAACAAGGGTGCTACGGACCACAACACCGTTATCCTGAACACCGGCGGAACAGCCAATAGTATCGACGGCGGCTCATCCTCCTACGGTGACGCGACCGACAATGTTGTCTACGTGCACGGCACGGTCAACGGCTTTGTCGTCGGCGGTCTGGCCACCCTCGGCGAAACAGCGGCGAGCGACAACACCGTCTACGTCATGTCCGGCGGTTCGATCGGCGGCGACGTTACCGGCGGATCGGGGTATAGTGCGACCCACAACACCGTCGACCTGGAAGGCGGCACGCTCAACGGCAACGTCTACGGCGGCGATTACGGCTTGACCGGTGTCGGCTATGCCGGCGCCCCCGCCGCGACCGACAATATCGTCACGATCGGCGGTAATGTTGTCTTTGGCGCCAACACAAATCTCTACGGCGGCTATCTTTACTATGCTTCCGGTGACAACTTCACCGGCAACACGCTGAACAAGAAGCACGCGGCTACCCTGGTTCAATCGACGCGGAACTTCCAGTCCATCAATTTCGGTTACAGCGGCCTCGCCAATCTCGGAACGCTCGATACGACCCCGACCGGGAGTTCGGCAAGCGGTGTCACGATCGACACGAAGACCAACACCGTCGACCTCAACGGCGTGGTCACGGGCACGGGCGGGATCGTCAAAATTGGAAGCGGAACGCTCACCCTCAGCGGCGCGAACGATTACACCGGCGACACG